>JALYXC010000036.1 GCA_030947315.1 Verrucomicrobiota bacterium
CTCGAATAACGAAGTAGTAAGTCGTCCCGGCAAGGAGGTTGGTGCAACTATAACTCATGGTGTTTGCCGGGAGCGTGGCAATGTCCGTATAAGGTCCGCCAGAAACAACGCTGCGAGCAACTATAAAACTCAATTCGTTGGTTGAGGTATCAATCCACGCGAGGTTGATCTTCGCACTACTTTCAGGAATGGCGGTTACTCCACTTGGAACTGTTGGGGCAGAGCCAGGAAGAATATAAATGAGTTTTAAACCGTCAACCAGTGCGACGCTAGTCGGTTCAAGAAAATTATCCATGACCCGAATATTTCCGTTAGTCCCCGCCGCGAAGGAAAATCGTCCAAGTAAACTCCAGTTCCCAGAGTTAGTTTGTTGGTTGGCCAAAACTGTCGCGGAGCCGCCATTGTAGTTGATGATAAAGGGCACACTCGCGGAAGCATCGCTGCGTTCGGGATGCCATTGAAAAACATCGTATTGGCCATCTACTAGAACCTTAGGCGTAAATTGTATGTAAGCGCTACCTGTCCCCTGCCCTATCGCCCAGTAATTAGTTCCGAAAGAGTTGATGTCCGGTCCGGCGCCTCCGAATGCGCCGTAGAAAGCAGGAGTAGTGGTAGTAGCCTCGAAAGTTTTAACCGGAGTCCATCCACCTACAACCGTGGCGTTGGCGTCATCAATCACAATGTTATTAACCACATCTACGAAATCGCCGCTGGTACCTGCTTTAATGTACGCAAATTGTTGTACACCGTGGAGGTCAGCCCGCCAAAAATTAACTCCTTTGTATCCGGTGGTCGTGATGCAATTAGGATCTGCCGTTGAGTAATCAATAAACTCCATTACATCTTTGTTTGGATTCGGGCCAGTCGTGACGTTGCAGCGGGAAATAGGAGCGCCAACTTCGCCATAAACATCCTGCAATGGAATGATCGGTTTAATGGAGTTAGTCCAATAAATGATTTGCCCGTTGATAACACTGTTGGAACCAACTAATGAATTCTGCCAGCTTCGCCAATTGACATCCGACCAATTGATAGCTGCGCTCGGCGAACCTTTTAGTCCCGCTTGTGAAAAATGATAAATCTGCGGCATGGCCGCGTCGCACCAGTAACCGAATTCTTTATAGGGAAAACTGGTATGAAAAGAAATAATCGGAAACGGGGCGTGCGCCAGAAATTTATTCGGCCAATGTGAACGGACCGTTGAGCAGAGTTGCCAAGCCAGTGCTGGTCCATTTGTGCCGATCCATGGTTTGTTACTTTCCCATTCCGCTTCAGCATCGAAAACAAATCCGTCTGCGCCGCAATTAAAATTGTAATCAGCCAGCGCCACTTCACCGGCAATATCACTTCCATAAGAACGAGTGTAACCAAAAATCCAAACTCCATTCGCGCGGGCGATGTTGCAAAGATTGGTTGTAATCTGGTTGGGGGTAGTATAACAACCACTATAATCCGCGGAGCCGGTGCCCATTTTGATGATAATGTAGCGAACTCCGATGCTCTTGTAATATTTCATCAAGCTGACCTCATCCGTCACGCTTGAAATGTGGCCGCCCAGTTGGTTCGTGGCGTCTTTCATCGAATAAATCCATTCGCCTTTGCCTAGATTGGCCGGATCAATTCCGCCATCGCGAATAACCGCAGAAGCTTCTGGAACCAAACAAAAAATCACTAGCGCCAAGAGCGCAGACAAAAATTCTCGATTCGTTTTTAAAAGCATGAGGGCGAAGTTACTTTATAGCGCGACACCGTCAAGAATTCCAAAGAAATATATTTGAACCTTGAACTTTAACCTTGTGGCTTCATGCTGACTTTATGATTGGAATTGTTTTGAACGCCGTGGGAATTATAGCGGGGAGCCTCATTGGATTATCAAAAAAACAAATCTCCCCGGCTCATCAATCCAAACTGAAAGTTTTGATGGGCGCCTTCACGGTTTTTATCGGATTGAAATTAACCTGGACTAATCTGAATGGAAGTTTCGGTCAAATGATGAAACAACTTTTTATCGTTTTGATTTCCATGTCGCTCGGAAAATTGTTGGGGAAACTATTTGGTTTGCAGAAATTTTCCAATTCCATCGGGCAACACGCGACCAAAAAACTTGCCGAAGCCTCTTCTCCCACTTATCGCCCCGAACTTCGCTTCGGCCACGGGTTTATCGTTTGCACTTTACTTTCCTGTGCAAGTCCGCTCGCCGTGTTGGCTTCCGTGCAGGAAGGGCTTAATTCATTTTCGCCCGCCTTCGTAATTAAATCGTTGATGGATGGCCTGGCGGCGATGTCGTTTGTTTCCGTTTTCAATTGGGGCGTAATGCTTTCCATTCTTCCGCTCATTGCCTATCAAGGGACAATTTTTTTGGGCGTGAAATCGTTGCAGCCATTTTTGCAGAATAATGAATTGCTCAGTTCCGTCAATGCCACCAATGGCTTGCTGATTTTTTGCGTGGCGCTGATTATTTTAAATCTCAAAAAAATTGAACTGGCGGATTATTTGCCGAGCCTGGCTATCGCGCCGTTGATTACCTTTTTTTGGCGATAAAAAGGGAAATCAAAGCTCAGAGATAATCGTCTTTATTTTCAGTCCCCTCTTCCAGCGGCGTCTTCAATAAACCAGACAACGTTTGCTTTTTTGGTTCGTCGAAATTTTCCAAACCATATTGCAATGTGCGGGGATCATCGCGCAGTCTGAGCGATCGAAAAATTCTGTCCCAAAAAGAAAAAAGCGAAGAATAATTTGAATCTGTTTCCGGCTGGACTCGCGAATGATGTACTTTGTGAATAAACGGCGTCACGATAAAGCATCGGAGAATACGATCCGCGCGGTCTGTCAATGCAATATTGGCGTGATGAAATTGCACGACGCCCGAGAGGAGCATTTCATAAAAAACCAAATCCCAAAATTGCACGCCGAGCAACGCGACCAAAGGAATTCGCAAGCACGATGAAAAAAATATTTCGCCAAAATGAAATCGGCTCGCGGTGGTCACATCCATTTTGGGATCGGAATGGTGCGTGCGATGAAAACGCCAAAAAAAAGGGAGACGATGATTCATCCGATGCCACCAATACATCCAAAAATCGAGCAGAAGAATGGCGCAAAAAACATGAACAGCGCGTGGCAGTTCAATCCAGTTCAATAAACCAAACTGATTTGTTTCCGCCCAATGCGCTGCCATAAACCATAGCCCAATAAAAATAAAAATTGTTAAAACCGTGTTGATGATTCCTAGAAAAAGATTGCGGGCGGCATGAAAAACTCTCCCTTTTGTGAAAATAAAATAAGGAGAAAGTGTTTCCCACAATAAGAGCAGCGCCAGAAGAATTAATCCGCTGGCGGTTTTAAAACGCAACAATTCACGCAACGAATCGCTCGCTCGCTCGTAAAAAAAAATGACTGCAAATGGAGTTGACAAACGAACCTCGACGCCTCATCAATGTTTAGGCCGCAACAGCATGGCTTTTTTATTCGTTCCGTCCACTTCCACACTTTGCGTTTCAATAGTGAGATCGTCTTTAAGCGCGTTGTGAATAATGCGGCGATCAAACGCGCTCATCGGTTCCAGCTCCACCACATCTCCCCAGCGGCGCACTTTTTCGGCGGCTTCCTGCGCTTTTTTTACAAGCGCATCGCGCATTTGCGCGCGATAGCCGCCTACGTCCACCGTGACTTTTTGCACGGTCGGATCCTGTTTGAATAAAATGCGATTGGTCAGATATTGCAGGTCTGACAAAGTTTGTCCCTGCCGTCCGATCAATCGGCCTGGATCATCGGTTTTAACATCCAGAAAAATACCGTCATCGAGTCGCTGTTCCTCGACCGTCACGGTAAAATCAAGAGTTTTGAGCAGTTGTTCGAGGATCGTTTTAGGTTCGGCGTTCATACTATGAATTCAAATGAAAATGTTTTGTAAATTTATTTTTTCTTCTTCGGCGGAGTAATAATGATTGGCGTTTGAACTGGTTCCTCTTTGGCTTTGGTTAATTTTGTTTGCAGAATGGTTAGCAAATTTTGCACTGTCCAGTAAAGAGTTAATCCCGCTTCGCGATTGTATAAAAAAACGATGAACATCAGCGGCATATATTTCATCATTTTTTGCTGAGCCGCATCAGCCCCTGGCGCCGCAGGCGTCAAGTGCGCCTGCCAGAGCATGGTCGCGCCCATGATTAACGGCATCGGATTAACCGGAAATCCGGCTACGTGCGCAATGGTGTCCTGCTGCGATAAATCGCACGCCCACAAAAAACTGGCGCCGCGCAATTCGATGGCGCTTTGCAACATTTTATAAAAGCCAAAAAAAACTGGAATTTGGAGGAGCATCGGCAAACAGCCGCCGACCGGATTGACTTTGTGTTCCTTGTAAAATTCCATCTGCTTGCGGCTGAGCTTTTGTGGCTCGCCTTTGTATTTTTCCTGCATGGCTTTCATTTGCGGTTGCAAGGCTTGCATCCGTTTCATGGATTTGGTGCTGGCATTGGTCAATGGCCAGAAAAGCAATTTAACAATGATCGTGATGCAGATAATCGCAAAGGCATACGTCAACCCGAAGGCATGTAAACCATTCATGGAAAGCAAAAGCGCTTTGGCGAAAAATCCGAAAAAACCGCCAAAATCCATGATTGCATCAAGATTATTTTTCAGCCGATCCCCGAGGCGCGCCAGGGTGTTGTATTCTTTGGGGCCGGCGTAAATCGTGAATTGTTTTTCGATGGCTTCGTTGGGTTTTAAAATGGAGGCCGGATACAAAATCGCGGTTTGAAATCCAACCGGTTTGCGAATGGCTTTGGAATCGTTGGTTAAAATTTCCTGGCTGGGCGGCGGCAAATCAATATGTCGCGCGATGACTTGCGGCACCGGCTGCTGAGGCATAATGGCCAGCGCGAAAAACTGATTGTGTACCGCGGCCCAAACTACATTACTCGCTCCGGACGGACTCAGATAATCGCGCCGCGGCGTTCCAGGAATGCAGCCTAAAGTGCGATTAGCAAACCACGGCTCCGTGATGTGTTCGGCTTTGCTGCCGTTATACCAAAAAAGTCCGACGGATTGGCCGCTGTCATGCACGCTCAAGGGCGTCGCCGTGCCGATCACCCATTCTTGTTCAGGAATTTTTCGCGCTTCAGAGCTATGGTTTTCCAAACGGACTTTGACGTTCAATAAATAATTTGAGCCCAAAACAAATTCCTTCACCAACTTTAAATCGCCGGGAAAAACTTTTTCCGCGCGCACGCCGCTGTCGGTCCGGACAAGCTGAAAAACAGGTTCGCTTTGCCAGAATTCATTTCCGATCAAATCCAAAATTGGAATGGGCGCATGCGTATTCAGGGAAGCGAGGCTATTGGTCAGCGGGGCCGTTTTTCGCGTGCAATCCACCGAGGCGAGATACCCTTTCAGTTCGATTAATTTCAATCCGCCGCCGTGCGAAGTGAAGGTGAAAATCGTCGTGTCATTCGTGACCACAAGCAATTCTTCGGGCGCGTTTTTGTTAAGAACCGGAACCGGCAAAGTATTGCTGGAGGTCAGCGTCGAGTCGGAAATTTCCAGATTGGTCGAGGCCGGCAGATTTGTCGCGCCGGAAACGGAAGTGGTTTTTTGCGGCAACGGTTTGCGCGGATAAATTTGATCCACCAATTTCGGCCAGAGCAAAATCAGACCGATGGAAGCGAGAAGAACGATGATTGATTTACGATCCATGCGAAAAATTGTTATCGTTTGAGCAACGAGAAACTTTGTGATTTGAATTTTGAATTTTAAATTCTTTGCGCGGAACTGGATCAAATCCAAAGCCGCCCCACGGCTGACAGCGGCAAATTCTCTTGAAAACCAGCCAGCTTCCATCCAGCACGCCGTGAATTTTGATCGCCTCTATTCCATAACGCGAGCAACTCGGCTCAAAACGGCATTTCCCGAGCGGCCCGAAAAGAAAATTTTTCGCGGGCGACAATATCCAACGATAAAGTCGAATGCTGAAAATCAAACTGTGTCGGGCGATATTCAAAATGTTTTTAAAATCCGGCCGCGGCGCAAGGCCTGGACAAAATCTTTTTCAACTTCTCCAAATGATTTTTTCACGATAGACTGGCGCGCGATTAACACCAAATCAATCGGCTGAATAAAATCGTGCTGATGCAGACGAAACGTTTCCCGCAAAAGTCGTCGCGCCCGATTGCGAATCACTGCGTTGCCGATTTTTTTGCTCGTCACTACTCCCAAACGAATCGGAGAACCTTCCGGCTGGCGAAGCCAATTGGCGATTAAACAGCCGCAAATCATTCGTTCTCCTTGAGTTTTGGCTCGCGCAAAATCGCGTCCCAATTTTAAGCGGCGGGAACGGGGAAATCGCAGCGAAGCCGGGGGCGCGTTCAAATTAAACAGGCGTGAGACGTTTGCGGCCGACGCGGCGGCGATTGGCCAGCGTGGCTTTTCCGCTTTTGGTGGAGTTGCGATTTAAAAAGCCGTGTTGACGTTTGCGGCGAATTTTGGACGGTTGATATTGGCGTTTCATTTCTGGTTCGATTAATTTCGCGGACTTCCCGCGATTCGGAAGCTGGAGAAGATAGCGATCAACAATCAGGTGTCAATAGAAGAGGCTTGTGCCTGGGAGCGACGCATCTAAATTTCTCATTAACACCGTGGCTTTAGCCCGGTGAAAATGAGATCAAAATAGATTCAGCCGTTTTAACGGCTTGGCCTCGTCCCGTCCGAAAGCCGTTAAAACGGCTGAACTTCCACAGT
>JALYXC010000481.1 GCA_030947315.1 Verrucomicrobiota bacterium
GGCTCTGCTGCTCGGTTGCGCTTTCTGGATAAATTTATCCGAATGGATTCGGCGTTCCGCGTTTTCATTATTGCTGCTCGCTTTTTCGATTCACACCGTTGGACTTTTATTTCGCATGTATCTGGAAGGCCGCCCGCCGGTGACAAATCTTTATTCCTCCGCGATTTTCGTCGGTTGGGGCGCCGTGATTTTGGGAATGATTCTGGAAAAAATTTTCAAAGGCGGCATCGGAATCGTGGCGGCATCATTTATCGGATTTGTCACACAAATTATTGCGCATCATCTTTCTCTGAGTGGCGACACCATGGAAATGTTGCGCGCGGTGCTCGATACAAATATTTGGCTTTCCACGCATGTTGTCGTCATCACGACGGGTTACGCCTCGATGTTTCTCGCGGGGCTGCTGGCGATTATTTATATTTTGCGCGGGTTTTTTACCCGCACACTTTCACCGCTAACTGCGAAATCTCTGGCGCGAATGGTTTATGGAATTGTTTGTTTCGCCACGCTTTTCAGTTTTGTCGGAACAATTCTGGGCGGCATTTGGGCTGATCAATCGTGGGGCCGATTCTGGGGCTGGGATCCAAAAGAAAACGGCGCGTTGCTCATCGTCATTTGGTGCGCGATTACCTTGCACGCGCGTTGGGGCGGAATAATTCGCGAGCGCGGGCTGATGGCGATGGCCGTTTTCGGAAATATTGTCACCAGCTTTTCGTGGTTCGGCGTCAACATGCTCGGCATCGGTTTGCATTCCTACGGTTTCATGGACGCGGCTTTTTATTGGCTGATGCTGTTCATCGCGAGCCAGGTTGTGATTATTATTCTCGCGTTATTGCCCCCGCGTTTTTGGGTTAGTTTTAAAAATAATTCTGCAACTTCGTCGATTGATAAAAGTTCCCAGCCTGCCGGGGCCGGGGTTTGATAACTTGCAAAAATTTCACCGTCTTTTATTTTTACGCCATGACCTGGGTTGAATTGTGTCACGATAAACGCCTGCAAGATTTGCCTTTCAAAATCGAATTGAATCGCTTTGGAAAAATTGAAATGAGTCCGACCAGCAATTTTCACAGCTATTTTGCGAGTGAAATGGCGCAAATTCTTAAACGGCTTCTGCCAGAAGGCAAAACCATCGTTGAATGCGGCATTGACACCGCTGATGGAACAAAAGTCGCGGAGGTGGCGTGGGCATCAAACAAAACTTTTGCGATTATAAAAAGAGAATTCAGTTGCTCAGTGGCGCCGGAAATTTGTGTGGAAGTTTTGTCGCCGTTCAATTCAAAGGCCGAAATGGAATTTAAAAAGCAGCTATATCTTCGCGCCGGCGCGCAGGAATATTGGGTTTGCGAGAAATCCGGCAAGATGCAATTTTTTAATGTAGAAGGGCGATTAGCGCATTCGATTCTTTGCCGAGGATTCCCTAGCAAGTTGCAAGTGTGATTTATGACGCACCATTATACAGTCATTTTGGAGAGAGAATCGGTCGGCGGTTATCATGTTTTTTGTCCTGCTTTGAAAGGCTGCCACAGCGAGGGAGAAACAGAACAGGAAGCGTTGAAAAATATTCGCGAAGCCATGGAAGTTTATTTGGAAAGTCTCGCCGCCCATAACGAACCTATTCCGCAGGAAGATTTGCTGATAAAATCCGTTCCGGTTGCGGTATGAGCAAACTCCCATCGGTGCGTCCCAATGAAGTGGCGCGAGTGGCTCGCCGGATCGGTTGTTTTTGACCGGCAGAAAGGCAGTCACGCGATTTATTATCGGCGCGACAAAAAGCGGGTGGTCATTCCCATGCACAACAAAGATTTGAAGCCAGGAACTTTACACGGATTGATAAAAGACATGGGACTTACCACGGATGAATTCGCCGGATTGCTTTAGAATATCTTGAATCCTTTTGACAAGATTCGCTCTTTCAATACCTTCCCAAATACGATTGAAGAATGATTGCTTACATCTTTAAAAAAGTTCTCGGCTCGAAAAACCAACGGGAGGTGAAAAAGCTTCGTCCGATAGTGGCGAAGATCAATGAAATTGAAGCCTCGCTGCAAAACCTTTCCGACGATGCGCTTCGCCAAAAAACGGCCGCGTGGAAAGAAGAATTTTCCAAGATCGAGCCGGCCGAAGAATTGAAACTCAAACTCGACGAAATTCTTCCCGAAGCTTTTGCCCTCGTCAAAAATGCCTGCCGCCGTTTGTGGGGAAAAGAAATTACTGTGCGCGGACATCCGTTAAAATGGGAAATGATTCCGTTCGACGTGCAGCTTATCGGCGGTTACGCGCTGCATAGCGGGCGTATCGCGGAAATGGCGACCGGCGAGGGAAAAACGCTGGTCGCAACTTTGCCCGTTTATTTAAATGCGCTTACGGGCCGCGGCGTCCATGTCGTGACGGTCAATGATTATTTGGCCGCGCGCGATAGTGAATGGATGGGCGCGGTCTATAAATTTCTAGGGTTAAGCGTCGGTTGTATTTTGCACGATCAATCGCCGACGGAACGGCGCGAGCAATATAATTGCGACATCACTTACGGCACGAATGCCGAATTTGGTTTTGATTATTTGCGCGACAACGGCATGGCGACGCGCTTCGAGGAGCAAGTCCAACGCGGCCATTATTTCGCCATTGTGGACGAAGTGGATTCAATTTTGATTGATGAAGCGCGCACGCCGCTCATCATCAGTGGGCCAGCCGTGGTCGCGGTGGATAATCAGCAATACGATCAATTCAAACCAGCGGTCGAATCCATCGTTCATGCGCAGGAAAAATTGTGCAATCGTTTTTTGTCCGAAGCGGACGAATTGATTAAAAAATTGCACCCGCCTGATGGAACTAGTCCCTCCAATCCCCAAGCATTGGAAAAAGAAATTGGCCTGTTGCTTTACCGCGTGAAAATGGGCAATCCGCGCTCCGCAGCTTTTCTGAAAATTCTTGAGGATCCGGAAAACCAGCGGTTCATGAACAAAGCTGAGCTGGAACTTCACGCTGATCAATCAAAGAAAGATTTATACGCGCAAAAAGAAGAATTGTTTTTCGCCATTGACGAAAAAAGTCACGACGCCGACCTCACCGAAAAAGGCCGCACCTTTTTGCGTCCGCAGGATCCGGATGCTTTTGTGCTGCCCGATTTGTCCACAAAATTTCATGAGATCGACGCGGGACCCGAACCGGATGCGCGCAAACGACTGGAAGAAAAAACCAAAATCCAGGCTGATTTTGAAGCGCGCGCGCAACAAATTCACAGCATTTCGCAATTGCTCAAAGCCTACAGCATTTATCAAAAAGATGTTCAGTACGTCGTTCAGGAAAACAAGGTTCTTATTGTTGATGAAAACACCGGCCGTTTGATGACGGGTCGTCGTTGGAGCGATGGATTGCATCAAGCGGTGGAAGCAAAAGAAGGTGTGGAAATTGAGCGCGAAACGCAAACGCTCGCGACGATTACGATTCAAAATTATTTTCGTCTCTACAAAAAACTAGCGGGCATGACTGGAACGGCGGAGACGGAAGCCTCGGAATTTTTCGACATCTACAAACTTGGCGTGATGGTTATTCCGACCAATAAACCGATCGCGCGAAAAGATGCCAACGATTCGGTTTACAAAACCAAGCGCGAAAAATTTAACGCGGTTTTGAAAG
>JALYXC010000487.1 GCA_030947315.1 Verrucomicrobiota bacterium
TTTTATTTTAGCGACGGCCTTACTGGTCGGTTCGCGCGTGGAAAATCTTTCGAGCCACATCGCCGTGATGGTAGCGGGAACGATTGGCATGTGCTTCACCTGGCCCGCTTTTCAGGCGCTTGTCAGCGAGAATGAACCGCGTCTTCGTCTGCAAAATTTGCTCGGCATTTACAATCTGACTTGGGCTGGCGCCAGCGCGCTGGCTTATTTTACGGGCGGCGCCATGATCGAAAAACTGGGTTTGAAAAGCATGTTTTTCGTTCCCGCCGCAATTCATTTGGGACAATTTGTTTTTACTTTTTGGCTTGAGAAAAATGCGAGGCTTTCGCCAACCAAAAATAATTCTGAATCGGAAATAAAAATTTCTCAGCCGCGCGAAAATAAAATTTCCTCCATGCAAAAAACTTTTTTAAAAATGGCGTGGCTCGCCAATCCATTTGCCTACCTCACCGTCAATACGGTCATTCCAGTCATTCCGACGTTGGCCAAAGAATTAAATCTATCGCCGAAATTTGCCGGATTTTTTTGTTCCGTCTGGTTTTTTGTGCGAGCCGGATCGTTTGTCTTGCTGCGATTTTATCCCGGCTGGCATTATCGTTTTTCGTGGCTGGTTATTTCTTACGCCGCCATGATTTTAAGTTTTGGGATGATGTTACTGATTCCAAATCTTTGGGTTTTGATTCTCGCGCAAATTATTTTTGGGTTGTCGCTCGGTTTGATTTATTACTCCTCAATTTTTTATTCGATGGATGTAGGCGAAACCAAAGGCGACCACGCTGGCATTCACGAAGGAGCGATTGGCGCGGGCACTTGCCTTGGTCCGGCGATTGGCGCGGCGGCTTTATATTTTTTCCCGCATCAGTCGAATAGCGCAGCGTGGGCGGTGACCGGAATATTATTTATTGGATTGGCCGGACTGATTTGGTTGCGTAACCGGAAGGAAACTGTTTAAAACTTCTAAATATTTATGTCACAACTCGCTGGAAAAATCGGAATTGTTTTTGGTGTCGCCAATAAACGCTCCATCGCGTGGGCTATTGCGCAAGCATGGGCCAAAGCCGGAGCGCAACTGGCTTTCACATATCAAGGCGAACGGCTCAAAGAAAACGTCGAAGAACTCGCCAACACTTTTGGTCCCGATACGCTCCATCTTTCGTGCGACGTCACGAGAGATGAAGAAATCGACAAAGTTTTTTCTGAAGTCGGCCGCAAATTTGGCAAGCTCGATTTGCTTTTGCATTCCGTGGCGTTCGCGCCGAAAGCCGCTCTGGAAGGCGAATTTTTAAATACGACTCGCGAAGCCTTTCGCGTCGCGCACGATGTCAGCGCTTATTCCTTGGTCGCTTTGGCTCGCGGGGCTGCGCCGTTGATGACGGGCGGCGGAAGCATTTTGGCAATGACTTATTACGGATCGGAAAAAGTTGTGCCGCATTACAATGTGATGGGGGTGGCCAAAGCGGCGCTGGAAGCAAGCACGCGTTATCTGGCCTACGATTTGGGACCGAAAAAAATCCGGGTTAATTGCATCAGCGCCGGACCGGTCAATACTTTGGCGGCGCGGGGAATTTCCGGGTTCGGCGAAATGCTAAAACACTACGAAGCGCATTCTCCTTTGAAACGAAATGTTCTTCCCGAAGAACTCGGCGCGACGGGAACTTTTTTAGCAAGCGACGGCGCAGCGGCGATTACCGGTCAAGTGATTTACGTTGATTGCGGTTATCAAATAATGGGGATGTAAACGTGATGCGTGAAACGTGATGCGTGAAACGTGATGCGTGAAACGTGATTCGTGAAACGTGATTCGTGAAACGTGAAAAGTGAAAAGAGAATCATCGAAAATGGCGACGGACGAAGTTTGCATTTTCGATAAGTGATTTAATAATTTCCTGACTTCACGCCAATACTTTCCTTTTTGCCGTCCGTTTTTTTTTCGATTGATGCTGGAGCAGGCAACGAAATATTTTTTCCATGATCTTTATTGGTTGAACCGTTAGCCAATAAACAAGTCACGAGTGTTCCGCCTTCTTTGCGTCGTTTAATTTCCAGAGTGGCGTTCATCATGCGGGCGCGATGATGCATGACGCGCAAGCCCATTCCTTTTTTGGCGGCGCCATTTTTGGCGGAAATTCCCGCGCCATTATCTTTTATCCGCAAAATAATGCGTCCTTCTGATTGGGTCAGGCTGATATCAATATTTTTTGCTTTGCCATGTTTCATGGCGTTGGTCGTTGCTTCCTGGGCGACGCGATAAAGATGAACCGCGACCGCGTTGTCGTGGATTTTAATTTGCGGATCGCAAATGAGATGAGACGTAATGCCAAATACTTTTTCCAGATTATCGGACAATTGTTGGAGAGCGGCGTGGACATCATTATTTTCCAAAACGACAGGACAAAGTCCGCGCGCCAGTTGGCGGGTTTGTGACAAAGTTTGATTGATCAGAGAACTGATGTTGGCCGCGTCCTTACTTTCTTCAATATTTTTTGCGGCCAGTTTTTGCTGCAAAACTTTGGCCAGAAAATTAATGCCGGTGAGCATTTGTCCAATGCCATCATGCAAATCCTGTCCGAGGCGGCGCTGTTCTTTTTCGCTGATCTCTTGAATTTCTTTTTCCAGTTTTCGACGGTCGGAAATGTCGCGCAAAATGCACAAGTTTAAAT
>JALYXC010000493.1 GCA_030947315.1 Verrucomicrobiota bacterium
CCATTGTTCGCAAAATATCCAGCGAGCGTTCAAGCCGAAGCAGAAAAAATTTATCCATCCTTGAACGTGGATGCCGGGAAGCAAAAAGCGCACGTTGACGAATTGCTTGCCGCGCTGAAAAACGGCGATGTCCGGCGCGGTCAACTTATTTTCAACAGCCCAATAGCAGCCTGCGCTTCGTGTCATTCGATTGGCTATGCTGGCGGACATATCGGTCCAGACCTCACAAAAATTGGACAGGTGCGCACCGAGCGCGATTTGCTCGAAGCCGTCGTTTATCCCAGCGCGAGTTTCGTCCGCAGTTACGAGCCGATGAGCGTGACGACTACGTCCGGCGAAGATTACAGCGGCGTTTTGAAAAAAGATGCGGCGGATGAAATTATTTTAGCCACTGGACCCAATGCCGAAATGAAAATTGTGCGCGCAGAAATTTCAGAAATACGTCCCGGCACAGTTTCCATAATGCCCGCTGGTCTGGATGAACAATTGAACAAACAGGAACTGGCAGATTTAATTGCGTTTTTAAAAGCGACGCGCTGGTAATTCAATTTCGGTAGGGCGAGACTCCGTCGAGCCATGACATTTCATAAGCAGCTCGACGGAGTCTCCCTCTACCGGTTGTTACTAATTTAAAAAATGATTCGCATCGGCACATCCGGTTTTCAGTATCCCGAATGGAAAGGGAAATTTTATCCTGAGAAACTTTCTGCGGCGAAGATGCTTCCGTTTTATGCTGAGAAATTTTCCACGACGGAAAGCAATTATACTTTTCGCCGAATGCCGACGGAAAAAACTTTGGCAAACTGGAGCGCGCAAACTCCGGAGAATTTTCGTTTTGCATTAAAAGCGCCGCAACAAATTACGCATTTTCAAAAGCTTGTCGGCAGCGCCGAGACTTTGGAATATTTCTGGAAAATCGCGCAAACGCTGGGAGAAAAACTTGGGCCGATTTTGTTCCAGCTTCCGCCATTTTTGAAAAAGGATTTGGCGCGTCTCGAAGATTTTCTCGCCGTAATTCCGAAAGGGATGAAAGCCGCGTTTGAATTTCGCGATGAGTCGTGGTTCGACGACGAAATTTTCGCCGCGCTGAAATTTCACAATGCAGCGCTCTGCATTGCGGACAGTGAGAAATTCTCCACGCCAGTCGTGGGAACGAGCGACTTCGGCTATTTTCGATTGCGTGACCAATACAGCAAACCGGAGTTAAAAAAGTGGGCAAAAATTATTGCTCAGGAAAGTAAACGTGTTGAAGAAATTTTCGTTTATTTCAAGCACGAGGAAACGGGTAGTGGCCCGGAATTTGCAAAGCAGCTTCAGAAATTACTCGACGTTTGATTCAGTTTTCTCAAGCGGATTGAAGTGTTTCGATGGAATTTTTCTTTCGCTTCACAAAACCGACGGCGCCGAGAATTGTTACAGCCAGCGCAGCGATTTGATAACCGCTCAGAATTCCAAAAACTTTCGGCGTGGCGCGGAAAATTTCGTGGGCGAAACGGAAAATTCCGTAAGCGATCAGATACAAATGAAAATGTTGTCCGGTCATTTTCTTTTGTCGGCGCAAAATGGCGAAAACGAAAATCGCGATGAGATTGAAAATGATTTCCAACGGAACGGCGGGCCAACGGGCGACGTCATTTTTATCGGCGATGGTAAACCAGGATTTTTCGCAAACACTTCCCAGACAACAGCCGTGCAAAAGGCAGCCAACGCGTCCGAAAATAATCCCGACCGGCGCGATGAGCGCAAACCAGTCGCCGGTGGCTTTGCGATAGCCGAGAAATTTTTTCGCGAGTTCGACCGCGAGGTATCCGCCGAGAAGCGCGCCGAGAATAGTTTTGCCGGTGGCGAGTTGCAGCCACATATCCGGCGCGCCGAAATGCCGCCAGCCTTCCGCAAAAATATAAACAAGTTTCGCGCCGAGAAATGCGCCGACGAGCGCAAAAATGTAAATGAAGAGAAGCCGTTCGTCGCGTTTGGCAATGCGCGACCAAAGCCAAATGCTGACGATAATTCCCGCGAGCATCAGCCAGCCGTAGGCGGTGGATTGGAGCGATTGCGAAGACACTTTTAAGAGTGGGCAATGTGATTAATCAACGCCGAGCAACCAAAGTAGAACGAAATTAAAATGTTTAGTGCAAGTAAGATGATGCCCACGGCAATCGCATTTCGTTTTTTTGTAGAGAACATCATGAAAGATGCAAGGAAACAACAAGCCAGACTAATCAACCCAAAAAATACAAACATCTCTGTAAACCAAGGTGACCCGTTTTTTAAAATCCCAAAAACAGAAAAGACGACCAACAGTAAAAAAGATGGAACAAAGGCTAGGAGGAGCGCAAACGTGGGGAATTTTTTATTCTTTTCTGTCTCGCTTGCCTTAGATGAATTTGATTTCTCAGTCATAAATTCATTTGTCATTTTTGCAATCCGCGAATCCCGAATAATATCTACAAAAAGAATCGAGTTTTCCGTCGGGGCGGATGACGTGGGTACAGCAGCGGTCGATGCGGTCTTCGTCCCAGGTCGAGGCGTCCATGAACGGTTTGATGAAAATTCTGAACGTGTTTGTTTCGTCCATTTCAAATTTCTTGAGCAGCTCGCCGAGCGGTTCGGAATCGCAGCCGCATTTGATCAAATCTTCGAGTTGATAACGGATTTTATTCTGGAGAAACCCCTGCACATGACTGAAATCAATGAAGTCGCTGATGGAACGCGGCTCGCCATTTATTTTCAGAAGATAACCAATCGTGGCGCAGTTCGGATCGCCGCACGGCAGCGGCGTAAAATCTTCAAAGCGCAATTTTTTCTCCGATTGCTCGACGGCGGCGAGAATAATGTCGGCGGTGTTTAAATGAGTTTTAATTTTTGAATTTTGAATTTTGAGTTGGGCGCTTCGGCCAGAATCAAACATCGGTTGAAATGAAATTCCGCGAACGTGTTTGTATTGCAGACCGAACTCAATCGCTTCCCAAAGATGCGGCAGATTTTCGTCGGTGACAGTCATCGCGAGCGTGATGGGGAGATTCATTTCGCCGCAACGTTCGATGGCGCGTTTTCGCGTTGCACGCAAATCCGCGCCGCGCAAAGTGTGTTGCGCCGCAATCTGCACGCCGTCGAATTGCAGATAAAGTTGCAGGCCGCCGTAATGAAACGTCTCGCCGAGTTGTCGCGCGAAATTTTCGTCATGAGCGATGCGCACGCCGTTGGTGTTGAGCAAAAGATAATCAATGCCGGGATTGTCCTGCGCCCATCTGACCAGTTCAAAAAATTGCGGGTGCAACGTCGGTTCACCGCCGGAAAGTTGCAAAATTTCAATGCCACCTTTGCGATTTATCACGCCTTGAATGCGCTCTTTCAGATTTTCCAAAGGAATCGCATCCACTTTTTGCCCAATGCCAACGGGTGAATCGGCGTAACAAGTCGGACAGGCGAGATTGCAGGAGTTGACGATTTCGACGAGCGCGAGGCAGGTGGAAAGTTTTTCAAACGGCTGTGAACTTTTTTCCGGCACAAGGAAATTTTTCCCGAGAACGCCGCGAACT
>JALYXC010000567.1 GCA_030947315.1 Verrucomicrobiota bacterium
CCGCAGGACTCGGCGCCCAGGTTCTCCCACAATGTCGCCGATAAAAAGAATTTTCACCCGCGCAACTTAAAAAAGGAAAGCATCTCTGTCGAACAGCAAAAACTTTCTTATTCACCGGAGATGAAAATAAAATTAAAAATCTTCGTCTGAGAAAATTCTCTGCGTCTCCGCGTCTCTGCGGTGAAATTCGCTCCGAATTTTCTGTTTGCTTTTGCGGCGAAAATCACCCGATTGTCTTGCCATGAAAATATTTTCAAAACTTTTTCTGTTCATTTTTTTTCTGCAAACCGGTTTGCTGCGCGCCCACACGCCCGCGGAAGAAATGGCCGCCGCCGCCAGTCATTTTCTCGCTGTTCTCACGCCGGAACAACGCGCCAAAGTGATTTTCGATTTTAAAAATGAGGAGCGCGCCAACTGGCATTTTATTCCCAAGCCGCGAAAAGGTCTGCCTCTGAAAGAACTTACGCCGACCCAAACACTGCTCGCCCAGGCGCTGCTCGCTTCGGGCTTGAGCCAGCGCGGATTTGTCAAAGCGGCCACCATCATGAGCCTGGAACAAGTTTTACACGATCTGGAAACCAAAGGGCCACCGCGGGATCCGGGACTTTATTACATTTCCATTTTTGGAAAACCGGGCGCAAAAGAGCCGTGGGGCTGGCGTTGGGAAGGCCATCATCTTTCCATAAATTTTACCATTGCGGCGGAAAATATTTCGGTGACGCCGTCATTTTTCGGCGCCAATCCGGCTGAAGTAAAAGAGGGCGAACGAAAAGGCCTTCGCGTTCTGGCCGACGAAGAAGATTTAGCGCGCCAACTGGTAAAATCGTTCGATAGCGAGCAAAAAAAAATCGCAATTATTTCGACCAATGCGCCTAAGGATATTATCACCGGCAACGCGCGCAAAACCAAAGCGCTCGAAATCGTCGGTTTGCCCATGACGAAAATGGATGAGGAACAGCGCGCGCTGCTCAAACGGCTCGGCCAGGAATATTTATATCGGCATCGTCCGGAACTGGCCGAAGCGGATTTAAAAAAAATTGAGCAAGCGGGCGGCGACAAAATTTATTTCGCGTGGTTCGGCGGAACCGAGCCCGGCCAACCGCATTATTATCGAATTCAAGGCCCGACGTTTCTGGTCGAATATGACAACACCCAAAATAATGCGAATCATGTCCACGCGGTCTGGCGCGATTTCGAGAATGATTTTGGCGAAGATTTATTGAGGCAACATTACGATTCCACGCCGCATCCGTAAAAGAAATCGGATCAGAGGCGGGACGCCTCTGCGACTCTTACCGTTTTTCCAGTTCGTAAATTTTTCCGTCGTAGGAAAGAATATAAATTTCGCCGTCGGCATCTTCGCCGAAACTTGAAATTTGTCGCGGCGGATTTAAACCTCTGGGCATTTCCACCAGCGCGCCCTGGATCGTCACTTTGCCATTTTCGCAACGCAAACCCCAAAGTGTTCCCATCAAAAAATCAGCATATAAATAAAGGCCGTCCAGTTCCGGCAATTTTTTTCCGCGATAAACATAACCGCCCGTGATACTCAAACCGGGCGAATGATTGGTGGTTTGCGGCGCGAAATGCGGATACTCCAAAATCGGATCAATGAACTTGGCGTCGGCTGGTGGCGCATTCGTTCCAAATTCGTGAAAACCTTCGCGAAAACTCCAGCCGTAATTTCCGCCTTTGGTGATGAGATCAATTTCCTCCCATTTATCCTGACCCACATCCGCGCAGTAAAGCTCGCCGCTTTTTCGATCAAAACTGAACCGCCACGGATTGCGCAATCCGTAAGCCCAGATTTCCGCGCGCACATTTTCCTGGCCGATAAATGGATTATCTTTTGGAATTCCGTAGGCCAGATTGCCGCTCCGGGAATTCACATCAATGCGCAAAATTTTCCCCAGCAACGAACTTAAATTTTGGCCATTATGATATTGGTCATTTTTTCCGCCGCCATCGCCGAGGGCAATGTAAAGCAAACTGTCCGGGCCAAAAATCAGTTCGCCACCGTTGTGATTCCAATCCGGTTGCGGAATTTCCAAAAGAATTCGCTCGCTTGATTTATCGGCTTGATCCGAATTAGTTTTGGAAATTTGAAATTCGCTGATCACGCTGCGGCGCGGATTTTGTTGCGAATAATAAATGTAAAATTTTCCATTCGTCTGGCACTGCGGATGAAAGGCCAGGCCGAGCAATCCTTCTTCGTTTTTTTCAAAGGGCTTCCGATCGCTGATATCGAGAAAAGTTTTAGGAGCCGCGCCGTCCCGGTCATTCGGCAAAATCAAAATTTTACCGGCCTGTTGCGCCACGAAAAGTCGTTTCGTTCCGTCAGGCGATTCGCAAAGCCAAAGCGGCCGATCGAATTTTAAATTCGGAAAAGCGACTTTTAACTGCACGGCGGGCAAGGCGGACGCGGCCTGTAAAATTGGCGCAGAAAAAATTGCCGCAGGAAAAAAGACTGAAAAAAAGCACGCGAGAAATTTCTTGAAATTCATGGCTCGGAAAATTAGAAAGTTTTTAGCAAATGGAAAGAAAGAAATCGGCTCTGGCTCGCAATTGAGATTGAAGTTTGTGCCCGCTTGCTGTTAATAAGCCGTTGATTTCATGAACGAATGGAACATTCAATCCCGCTCACATGGTTGTCAGGTTTGCGAAAAACCGTTTGCCGACCAGGAGCCATATCACACCTTGCTGTTTGACGAAAAACAAATTTTGCAACGACTCGATATTTGTGAGGCTTGTTGGAAATCGCAATTCAGCGAAGGTGGCAACGAGCGGAAAAATTTTATTTCCTATTGGCAAGGCATTTACGAAGCAACGCCGCCCGCGCCCGATCCGATCCAAAAAGAGAGAGCCGAAACCTTGCTGCGAAAATTGATGGAAGAAAATAATCCGAAACATGAAGCGGTCTGTTTCATTCTGGCGGTGATGCTGGAACGAAAACGTTTGCTCAAAATCAAAGAGCAACTCCATCGCGACGGCCAAAGAATTTTTATTTATGAACAACCGAAGACTGGCGATTTGTTCACCATTGCCGATCCTGATTTGCAATTGGACCAACTCGATGAAGTCCAGCGCGACGTGGCGCAATTGCTCGAGCACGGTTTGAATTCGCCGCCAGTCGCGATTGCAACTGTAAATATGGAAACCATCGCGACTGAATGATTTCGTTATAATTGTGATCCAAACTTTTTGCCGTGCCTGATCTGGAAACGCTTCAAACTCGCCTCGGCTACACCTTTCGCGATGTGGCTTTGCTGCAGTTGTCTCTGACTCATCCCTCCGTTGCGAACGAACAGGCCAGCGCGTCGTTGCTCCATAATCAGCGTTTGGAATTTCTGGGCGATTCAGTTCTGGGCCTGGTTCTGACGCGCGAACTTTACGAAAAATTTCCGGGTGTGGGCGAAGGGCCGCTGACCAAAGCCCGCGCGCAAATGGTCAATCGCTGCACGTTGGCCGAGCAGGCGCGTCGTCTGGATTTAGGCGATTATTTAATTCTTAGCCGCGGCGAGGAATCTCACGGCGGACGACAAAAAGAATCCGCGTTGGCCGATGCTTTTGAAGCGTTGCTCGGCGCAATTTTTATGGATGCGGGATACGAAATCGCGCGCGAATTTGTCCTGCGCCTTTTTCGGGGCAGCTTTGGCGAATTGGCCGCCATCCCGAATTTGGAAAATCCCAAAGGAGAACTTCAGGAAATGTTGCAGGCAACTTCGCTCACCGCCCCGCAATATGAACTAGCCACCGCGACTGGGCCTGATCACAATCCTATTTTCGAATGCGTGGTTATTCATGCTGGTCAGGAGTTGGGACGCGGTTTTGGAAAAAGCAAAAAAATGGCCGAGAGCGCCGCGGCAGTGGAAGCATTGCTAAAGCTGAAACATAAAAATATTTTGTAGTCGCCAGCTTTCCATTGCGAGAATTGCCATAGAACACTCAGGACGCCGGACTAGTCCACGCCAAAAATCCGGGCCAGAAACAGCATGGACATTTCCGTGGCTAAAAATAAAAGCGTTCGCACCAAAGGAATTTGGATAACGAGAATGAGTGCGAAAAAACCATACTGGCAAAGGCGCAAATAGGTCTCTTCACTCATGCCAATGAAATAACGGGCGACATGCGACCCATCCAGAGGCGGGATCGGAATTAAATTAAAAAAGCAAAGCATGAAATTCAATCTCGCCAGCCGAAAGCCAATTTCCACCATGCCTTCCGAATCGAAACCGCGCGCCGCCCGCGCCAGCGCCATCGCTAAAATGGCCAGGACAATATTCATGCCGGGCCCGGCCAGCGCGATCAGAACCCAATCGAAGCCGCGATTTTTTAAATTGCGCGAATGAACCGGAACCGGTTTTCCCCAGCCAATCACGAACCGGCCCAAACCGGAACCGGACGCCGCCAAAAAAATTCCCAGCAACGGCAAAACGACCGTTCCAAAAAATTCCATGTGCACGAGCGGATTGAGCGAAACTCGACCCAGGAGACGCGCGGTGTCATCGCCCCGTTTCCACGCCATCCAGGCATGGCCAAATTCGTGGAAGGTGATTAGAATAATCAAACACAAGTAAGTAATCAGCCCGTCAGAAATTTGTTTATTGTCCATCGCGGCCAGAAGTTAAATTAATTTCAAAATAGAAAAACAAAAATTATCAAGGCGACTTTTCGAAAAAACGCCGTTAAAGAATTGCTCGATGTTGACGAACAAATTATTTTCGGCGCATGGCCTTCAATTTCGTCTCAAACATCTAAATTATCCGGTGAATAATTCCGAATCCATCAAATTACCAAAAAATTCGTCGCCAATCCGTTTTGATCGCAACGAATTTGCCGGCGCGTTTGGTGATATCGGCACCGATTTGCCGCTGATTATCGGGATGATTCTCGCGGCAAAACTGGATGTCGCCAGCGTTTTGATTTTATACGGCGCGATGCAAATTTTTAGCGGCCTTTTCTATCGCTTGCCCATGCCAGTGCAGCCTCTAAAAGCAGTGGCCATCATGGTCATCGCACAAAAAGCCACCGGCAAAATAATAACGCCGGACATTCTTTACGGTGGCGGTTTGGCCATCGGAATTTTCATGCTGCTGTTGACGCTGACCGGCCTGATTGACTGGCTCGGCCGAATCATTCCCAGAATTGTCGTGCGCGGAATTCAACTTGGTTTGGGACTTCAACTCACGACGTTGGCGTTGAAAGATTATGTGCCGCACGATGGCGTAAAAGGATTTGTGCTGGCTGGAATTGCTTTTGTCGTGAGTCTGCTGCTTTTGCAAAATCGAAAATATCCCGCCGCGCTTTTTGTGATTTTTATCGGTCTGATTTACGCGCTTATTTTTAAGTTAAATTTATCCAGCGCGACGGAAAATGTTGGATTCAATTTGCCTAAAATTCACG
>JALYXC010000568.1 GCA_030947315.1 Verrucomicrobiota bacterium
GACAAGTTAAAAGAGGAAATCCTTTGAGGTCAAGACTATTGATGAAATGGCAATGCAGTTTTTCTCATTCCTTCAACAACTCTTCGATTTTCGTTTTTAATATTTTGTAATCTTTGTCGCCTTTGACGTATTGTCCGCCCTGATGAATGTGGCGAATCACTCCTTGACGATCGATCAGAAAACTAACGCTGGTCCATTTTTCTTCACCTCGATCCAACCACCATTTGTGCAGCGTTTGCCAATTCGGATCAATGGCCACGGGAAATTTGAATCCAAATGTTTCTGAATATTTTTTTACATCGTCAATTTTGAGCGGCTCGCTTCCCTTGTGATGATAAAACCCAATCACTTGCAAACCTTGCGCCAAATATTTTTCATGAAATTCATTCAAAGCGGGCGCCGTCGCGCGGCAATACGGACAATCAGGCGCCGTCCACCAGCGCACCAAAACAACCTTTCCCCGCAATTCCTTAAGAGTGAGTGGCGTGCCATTGCTCCAATGAGTCACCTTCCATTCCGGTGGAGTCGTGCCCACTGATGAAATGTTTTCTTTGGCGAAACTTAAACAATTCATCAGCGCAAAAAAAATAATTGGCAAAGTAGTCTTCATGATACTTGGTTCCCGGTGTTGGATAATTTCCCTCAACGTTTCTCATTATCAAGGAGCGAGTTTTCCCTGATCGGAAATCGCGTGTCAAAAAAAATCCCGAATCGAAAAAATGTTCTAACTAAAAGTCCACCTCGGAATGGTTTGCATCGCCTCGCGCATTTCCGCATCGAGCCGTTGGAAGGCAGGTTCTTTTAACGCCACTAATCGCCAGTAGGAATCGGAATGGTTCAAATGAATAGTGTGGCAAAGCTCGTGGATGAAAAGATAGCGCACCAGTTCGGGTTGTAGAAATAATAGCCGCGCGTTGAGACTGATGGTGCCGCGAACTGAACAACATCCCCAGCGGGATCTTTGCAAGCGGACGCAGCTTTTTTGGAAAGGCAAATTTATTTCCTCGCTGACCGCCTTGAGCCACGGGAATAAAACCAGTTGCGCGCGAAGGCAGAGCCATCGGCGCAAAGCTCGCTGGCAGGCCAAAATGCTTTCCACTTTTCCTTCCACCAACAACTGTTTTTCGTTCGCGTTCCGAATCAAAATCGAACTCCTGTTGGTCGTGAGATATTCAACCTGCCAAACCTCATTCGAAGCGGGCAGCGCGATTTGTTTGGGAAGTTTGTCCTGGGATCCCACCAATTGATGGCTATAGTCCGCAAATCGCCGTTGCACCTTTTCGATCCATCGCCTTTTTTCGCGCAGCAACTGTGGAATTTTATTGAGATCAGATTTGCGCGGAACGACTACTTCCAAGCCGTGTTCCATCGTCATGCGCAAGGAAAGATATTTAGCCCGCGGACTGAAGCGAATTTGATGCGGCGGATCAATGGTGGCCAATGACATGTTCTCCTTCGTTTCAACTTGTCACGCTACCGGAGTAAACCCGAGAACAATATCGAAACGCGCCGTGAATTCGCCAATTCGGGAATTTTTAATTGGCGCAAAAGGCACAATCACAGATCGTTTTGCTTTAGGATCTTTTATATTTTTGAGAACAAAGTCGCGCTCATTTTGCGGCTCGCCTTCGATGTAACATTGGGTTGTAAACTGATCGCGTCCTTTGATCTTAACGGCAAAATGAATATGCGGTGTCCGGCCAGGGTAAGCGACCGGTTTGATGGTGCGGAATAAATATTCGCCCGTCGAACCCGTCAGAAACCTGCCGAATCCCTGAAAATGAGTGTCTCGTTTCGCCCGGTTATTGCTGGCGCTGTGAAGATAAATTCCATTTTTGTCCACCTGCCAGATTTCCACCGTCGCGCTTCGCACCGGCTCGCCGCGAGAATCAAGAATCCGCCCGCTCAAGTAAGTGACTTCGCCGACTGCGGAAGTTAGATCATCATTGACGACGACTAAATCGTTATCTGTGTCGAGCGGTAATTTGTCAGGATAAAAAGGTCCTTCGGTTTGTCGCGGAGTGCGCACGAGTTCTTCAGCGAATGCGCCAGGAACTGCAAACAAACACACGCCCAGTCCGACGCGAGTCAGGAAGTGGCGGCGATTTTGGAGCGCGCCTTTTTCCAAAGAAATTAGTGAAGGCTTCATGTTTTGAAGGATACCACAAAACTTATTTCAGTTAAGAATTTTTTTTAGAAAATCAACCATACTTTCAAAACTTTTGCTGAGGAACCTAAATCCCGAAGGGAGATATGAAAATAACTCGGCGTTTCAACGCCGAGAGGATTGGCCAATCTGCAAGTCCCGAAGGGATGGCTGAAAACTGCTTTGTTTCTTTGTTTTAGGCGCAACTCTCATTAACACCGTGGCTTTAGCCCGGTGTTAAGCCATGCAATGCGAAAGCCAGCCGTTTCAACGGCTTTTTCCACGAGCAAAACCGAAGCCGTTAAAACGGCTGAACTTCCATTGATCCTGCTTCACACCGGGCTAAAGCCGCGGTGTTAATGAGAAAATTAATTTCGAAGCATCCGCCACAGAATTCAGTTCAAGCATAGTTTGACGCCTTTGGTCTTTGGACGTAATTTGATCGCTAAATTCACCATGAAGTTTTGCGTTCTCAAATCAGCTCGCCTCTCTTCAAAATTTCGACTTTGCGCCGTGGCTTTTATCGCCTGGGTCGGTGTTTTTTCCGTCTCAGCCACGCCGGAGAATCGCGCTGCGCTCGAAAAACATTTTGGCAAATTTCTCTCGAGCAATCTGGACAAGTGCACGACGTGTCATTTGCCGAGCGAAAATAAGAATCCCGAAAACCTCGATGAATTTCCGCACAATCCG
Organism: Verrucomicrobiota bacterium; assembly: GCA_030947315.1. Classification (GTDB taxonomy): domain Bacteria; phylum Verrucomicrobiota; class Verrucomicrobiia; order Limisphaerales; family CANJXF01; genus JALYXC01. The sequence goes on from JALYXC010000568.1 coordinate 2,837, forward strand.
TTCGGAGCGCGATTACGCGCGGTCGGCAAGGAATTAGCCGCTCGCGGAAAAAAGAAAGACATTCCCGCGCGGCTGGCGTTGGTTGCGAACGAAGACAGCGATAACGATGGCGTGAATAATCTGACAGAATTGCTGCTCGGTCACGCGCCCGGCGATGCGAACGATAAACCGACTTCCCAAGAACTTTCCGAAATAAAAAAGCGCCAGAGCGAATTTGAAACATTTCTCAAATCGTATCGCTGGCAACCGTTTGAAATGGTCAAGCGGCCGGCCCTTCCGAAAATTAAAAATTCAAAATGGACGCGCAATCCCATTGATGTATTTATCGCCGCCGAACAGGAAGCGCGCCAACTTAAACCGCGCCCGGAAGCCTCAAAAGATATTTTGTTACGCCGAGTTTATCTCGATTTGATCGGCCTCTCGCCCACGCCGACCGAGTTGCGCAATTTTGAATATGATCCTTCGCCGCTCGCTTATGAAAAAGTCGTTGACCGCCTTCTCGCGGATCCGCGTTATGGCGAACGCTGGGCGCGACACTGGATGGATGTCTGGCGTTACAGTGATTGGGGGGATACAACGCGGAAATTCGGGACAGCAAACCGCATATCTGGCGCTGGCGCGATTGGATCGTGGATTCCTTAAACGAAGATAAAGGCTACGACAAAATGGTGGTGGAAATGTTGGCGGCGGACGAACTTTATCCGGAAAATACCAATGCTCTGCGCGCGACTGGATTTCTCGTGCGCAATTATAAAATGCTTTCGCGCGAACAATGGCTTACCGACACGATTCAGCACACGAGCAAAGCGTTTCTCGGCCTGACCATGAATTGCGCCAGATGTCACGACCACAAATACGACCCGATTTCTCAGGCCGAATATTTTCAAATGCGCGCTATTTTCGAGCCGCATTTCGTTCGCACCGATCGCGTGCCGGGCCAATACGACACCGCCAAGGATGGACTCGTGCG
>JALYXC010000581.1 GCA_030947315.1 Verrucomicrobiota bacterium
GCATTGGTAATCGTGCAAAGATAACCATTTCGGGAAATAGCATTTGTATAAGCCTGGTTCCAATTAAGGCCGCTCGGAACTTTGACGGCTTCATACCAGTGGCCGGTGCCAGAAAAGTAAAACAAACCCTCAGAGGCTTGGGAAACCACTCCGGTCAGCACCAGCGCCACCGCGCCAAGGAAGATATTTCGAATCGACTTCATAGTGTAAGACTATTTTCGCCGGTTAAAATCCATTGTCAATCGGTTTTATTTTTGCAAGACCAATCGAGTTGACTCATAAATAAAGACACCGAGGGAGGGATTGGGAAAGGGGGAAAATCGATACGTTGCCTCACGGGAAAATGACACCGACAAACTGGAGGATGAAAATGAAAAAAAGCAGTTGTCGCAAAGAAGAGTTGGAACGTTTGCAAGGCCGTTACGCAGGACGCGGCAAGGAGGGGAAAACACGGACCCGTCGGTGTCATTTAATGTGAGGCAACGAATACCCTGACTTCTCTCAAGTCTCGGTGTCATTTTTCCTTGACGCAACAGGAGCCACTCGGTGAACAAGTTGAACGGTTTTAAATTTTTTTCGCTTGAATAATTTTTTGCAATAAGATGAAAATCAAAAGCAATCCGCCAATCACCATTTTTGTCCACCACGAACTGAGCGTGCCTTGAAAAATAATAGCGGTTTGAATGATTCCAAAAATCAAGATGCCCACGAAAGTTCCGGCCAGATAACCGATGCCGCCGCTCAAAAGTGTCCCGCCCACCACAACCGCGGCAATGGCGTCCAGTTCGAGGCCCGTGCCGGCATTTGGATTTCCGGAAAAAGTATAAAGCGAATAAACCACGCCCGCCAGCGCGGAGCAAAATCCGCTCAGGGCATAAACAAAAGTTTTAGTGCGCGCCATCGGAAGTCCCATCAGCGCGGCGGACGATTCGCTTCCACCAAGCGCGTAAACATTGCGTCCAAAACGGGTGAAGTGCGCGACGAACATTGCTGCAATAAATGCCGCAAAATAAATCAGCGCCGTGGTGGGAATTTCCAGTTTGGAATTTATCGGCAAACGCAAATGCGCAGTCAGTTCGTTCAAATAATGAGCGATGGGAATAGATTCAATTTGTAAAACTAAAGCCAGCCCGCGCGCCAAAAACATTCCGGCCAGCGTCACCAGAAATGGCGGAAGCGAGAAAAAGTGAATCAGACAACCCATGATTGCGCCCAGACCGCCGCCAATAATTAAGACAATGAAGATAGCAACCATTGCGTGGAGGTGATTTTTTTCAATTAAAACCGCGAGTACCACACTGACCAATCCAATCACGCCGCCAACTGATAAATCTATTCCGCCGGAAAGAATCACGAACGTCATTCCAATCGCGGCAATGCCTAAAAAAGAATTGTCAGAAAAAAAATTGATGAAAACGCGCGCAGAAAAAAAACCAGGAAATTTAAAACCAGCAAATAAATAAAGGGTTACGCAAACGGCAGCGGTTGCCGCAAACGGAATATTTCTTTTGAGCGAGCGAAGGTTCATGCCGCGATTTGTCTCCGCCAGATAATTTTGCGAAACGATTCGGATTGCAAAAGGCACACGATAATAATCACGACAGCTTTAACAACGAGAGTCCATTCCACCGCCACGCCGCGCGTCAAAATCGTTGTGGTCAAAGTTTGAATAAGAATTGCGCCGATGAGAGAACCGGCGAGAAAAAATCGTCCGCCAGTCAGCGCAGTTCCGCCAATCACGGTCGCGAGGATCGCGTCGAGTTCGAGATAAAGTCCCGCGTTATTCGCGTCGGCGGCTTTAATGTCAGCGGTGACAATTAGTCCGGCGAGTCCCGCGAGCAGCGAACAAACCGCGTAAGCAATTAGTTTGACCATTTGCGTATTTACTCCGGCGTAACGGCAGGCCGTTTCGTTGTCGCCGGTGGATTCAATAAAAAGACCGGCGGCAGTTTTTTTCGTAAAAAAAAGCAGCAGTAGAAAAACAATTGCGGTGATTGAAATCGTGATGGGCAGTCTAAACCAAACGCCGCGAGCAAGAAATTCAAAACTTTTATTTTCGAAAGTAATAATCTGGCCGTTGGTCAAAAGCTGCGCGATGCCGCGACCGGAAACCATCAGGATCAATGTCGCCACAATCGGCGGCACTTTAAAAAAACCGACGAGAAATCCATTCCACAAACCAAGCAACAACGAAGCCGCGAGAGCAATGGCGATGACTGCCGGAACGGATTGAGATGCTTCCAATGGACTCGCAATAAAAGCTGGAAGAATTCGAAAAGGATTTGTCAAAAGCGATGCGGCGATGGAACCGGCAATAGCCATGACCGCGCCGACGGATAAATCCACGCCCGCCGTGGCGATCACCAAAGTCATGCCAAGCGAAAGCAGCATCACCGGCGTGGCGCGATTAAAAATATCAACGAGGCTGCCGTAAACGCGGCCATTTTTTATTTCCAACTGAAAAAAACCGCTGGTAAAAATGAAATTGAAAAGCAGAACCAACCCTAAAGCGGCAACCGGCCACTTGAGTTTTGTCCAGGTTGGATTTTCAAAAATCTTTTTCAATTTTGAGGCGCGGCGATCGCGTGCATGATGCCCGTTTCAGAAATTTGTTCGCCATTTAATTCGCAGATTTTTTGGCGGTCGCGCAGCACGGCGACGCGATGACTGGTGCGCACAATTTCTTCGAGGTCGGACGAAATAAATAAAATCGCCATGCCTTCGGAGGTGA
>JALYXC010000586.1 GCA_030947315.1 Verrucomicrobiota bacterium
CTTCAATGGTGAGCGATATGAGTCCGATATTGAAATGGACTTTGGCGGTAATTGCGGGCGGCGGCGCGGCAGGTCTGGTTCAAGGCGCCACGGTTTTGACGCGCGGGGCTTCTGGAGTCACGACAGCTGGGTTGGCGAATCCAGTGGTGGCAACAGCCGAATTGGGCGGCTCGATTTTTACCAGCATCCTCTCGATTTTTGTTCCGGTGCTGGCGGTGATTCTTGTCCTGCTCTTTATCTTCGTGATGTGGAAAAAAGTTTTTCCGCGACTTCGCAGTCGTTTTTTCAGGTAAGCTGATTTAAAGCAAAGCCGCAAAAAACAAAAGTCACAAAGTTGGCGAAATAAAATTTTAAAAAAAATCTTCCCCTTTTTTTTGCGCCTTTGCACCGTTGGCGTCTTTGCGTTAAAATTCAAACGACACGTCGCTCAAACGGTTTGCAATTTCGTTTAAAACCCGCTTTTCATCCTCAGCGTGTTTTGCGATGAACGTTACGCTGAAACGCAGGTTCGCTCCGGCTTCATCCCACGGCACTGTGGAAATTAATTTTTCCGTGATAAGCCACTGCGAAATTTCTTCCGCGTTTTTAAATTCCACTCGCGAACCATCTTTTTTCACCACGGCTTTCGGCGCTTTGACGTAAAGAAAAAATGAGCCGCGCGGTTTCTTCGCATTCAATCCGGCGTTTTGCAAAACCTGCACCAGCGCATCCATGCGCCGCGAATATTTCGCTGAAATTTTTTCCGTAATTTCCGGATGATCGAAGCAGTAAGCGGCGGCGTGTTGAATCGCGAGGAACTGGCCGGAATCGGTGTTGTCTTTCACGTCGCCATAGGCTTTGACGAGCAGTTCATTTCCAGCAACAAAACCGCAGCGCCAGCCAGTCATGTTAAATGTTTTACTGGTGGAATGGAGTTCAATGCCGACATCTTTTGCGCCGGGCGCGGCGAGAAAACTGAGCGGTTTTCCTTCAAATACCAGCGCGGCGTAGGCGGCATCGTGAATCACAATGAGATTATTTTTTTTCGCAAATGCGACGACTTTCGCGAAAAATTCCGGTGTGGCGCTTCCGCCGGTTGGATTGTTCGGATAATTCAAAACGAGCACTTTGGCTTTGCTCAAAATTTCTGGCGGAATCGAATCCAAATCGGGAAGAAAATTATATTCCTGCGTCAGGGGCAGATTATGCACGAGGCCGCCGTAGTATTTGGCGTGTGTTCCGAAAACCGGATAGCCCGGCGTGGTCATCAATACGGTATCGCCAGGATTGATGAGCGCGGCGGGAAGAATCGAAAGCGCGGCTTTGCTGCCGATGGAATGCATCACTTCGGTTTCGGGATCTATATTTTTTACGCCGCAAACTTTTTCGAGATAACTCGCAGCGGCCTGTTTTAAAATGGTGTCGCCGTTGTCGGCGTAACCACGATTTTCCGGCTTCAATGCTTCTTCATGCAGTTTCGCGACGACTTCGGGAAACGCCATTTCGTCGGGTTCGCCAACGCCCATGTCAATGATTTCCGCGCCGGGATTGGCGGCGAGCGCGGCACGTTTGGCGCGTTTTATTTTTTCAAATTTATAAATGGCGCTGGACTTGCCGTAATTTTTTCCACCGATGCGTTCAGCAAATAAATTTTGAATATAATTGCCGGACATATTTTCAGGAGTCAGGCCCAAGCCAGCGCACTCCCAAAATCCGAGCGCGGAAAACTGCGAACAAAAACTCGAACGACCTGAAACATTTACTTCATCGAGTTCTCTAACTAGGGCACTTTAACAACGTAGAAGCGTTGCGGCGCGGCGGGACTAATCGCATTTGTAAAAACGAAATGACCGCTTCCATCAAACACATTTGTTGCCTGCATGGTCCAGTTGGTTAGTGACATTGCCACATTAGTGGAAGTCAACACAAAGTAGGTGGCGTTCGTTACACCGCCTGAGCCGCTTATTATAAGGTTGGATGCCGACAACTTCGCGCTATCGATGTGCGGCCTATTCAATGTAACCCTGGTAACGTCGAACGATCCC
>JALYXC010000616.1 GCA_030947315.1 Verrucomicrobiota bacterium
ATTTATCCAACCTCCTATTTTACGACGGGAAGGGCCGGGAGACTAGCGCATCGTGAAGTGCTCGAAAATTTGCTGAACTATTGTCTCCGGCCGGACTACGCCGATATTCTAGAGCCACTTCGCCGCAGCGCCGCCTTGTATGAATTCGGTCTGCCCGTGTTGCGAATCATTCTGTCCCGACGGAAATACTGGTGTTTTTTAACTCCATTGTTTCTGTTTAAGAGCCTCTGGCATTCCATTAAATTAACCGGTAAAAAGTTTATGCCAGAGTTCGTTGCGGAATGGTATTTTCAATTGGCTGGTTATAAAGTAAAGCCGCAACCGGCTGGGTAAGAGACGCCGAGAAGAAGGTCGATTTTCTGAGAAAATTTCAAAAGGTAGCTTTGTACCACTCCACCATCCGACTCAAGCCTTCCTGCAAATCAATGTTCCACTCAAAATCATCTCCCAACGCCGCGAGGAGCAACTTGCTATCCGCGCTCTTGATGAATCTTCCTTCGGGTTTAGTGCGATCAAAGATAATCTCCAACTCCCGCCCAGCTAGTGAAGCGAGTCTTTTCACCAAATCTTTTACCGAGACGGTTTCTTCACGACCAATGTTAATCGGCCTCTCAAAATAACCGTTCTCCACTAATCGCATCATCACACGCGCGCACTCGTGAGCATGAAGATAGTTGCGCCGCTGATTTCCTGAACCCCAGACAATCAACGGATTCTCTTTTTCCATAATTCTCTTGGTTAGCATTGGTATAGCTTGGGAACTATCTCCTACCCAGTTGTAATGTTCGCCGTAGATATTAAACGGTCTGACTACTGTGATTGGGATCCCGGTTTCCTTTTGATAGATCACAGCTTTTTGTTCCAAGATTCGTTTGGCCCAACCGTAGCCCCAGTTCACACGTTCTGGTTCTCCGGTAACCGGCTGACAATCCGGCATCGGGGTGGGACCTTCGTCGGAGTAGACACAACTCGAACTCACTACCAGAGCGTGCTGAGGATGTTGCGCGGCAATAGCGTCCAAAATGTTGGTATTGATCAGGTCGTTAAACCGGAACATTTCAAAGTTATTTTTCTGGCTAAAACCAACTCCGTAAGCTCGGGAAGCGAGATGAAACACGTAATCACTATCTTTCAACACTTCTATAGCGAATTTTGAATTGGTTAAATCTACTTTTCGAAATTCAACCTTGGGGCGCAAATCCGAAATGTATTTCCACGAGCCTTTCGATTCATCATCAATTAAAATCACCCTTGCTCCCGACCGGCATAATTCCTGACTGAGAAAGGATCCGATCAATCCCAGGCCGCCTGTCACGGCAACCGTCTTGTTTTCGTAAAAAGAAATCATGAGCGCAATATGAAGTTGAAAGTTTCCAATTGAAAGTTCAAAGTTATCAGCGGTAGAAGCGAATCCTTCGAGCTTCAATGGCCATCAAAGCAAGTTTTCCAAACAGTTCTAGATATACTTCTCTTTATTTATCCTGCGAAAATTGTTGCCGGCCGTAGATCAAGCCGCGGACAGTTCCTATTGCGCCCACTAAAAACAAAAGCGGATTTAAAAAAAGCATGATCAAGGTTTTGGGCGACTTCACTCTCCAGACGTGTAAATTCGTTAGGTTAGTTAATATCAATAATCCTGCCCCCACCATTTTTGGAGCAAACGGGAAAACAATCAGTAATGGATAGAGATACTTGGCCAAATGATGAGACCAATGTCCCGCATAAGGAGCGCGGCGCAATTGCAGTCCCCATTTTCGGAAAAGCGCTCCGAACGATTCTGCGAGTTGAAAATGCTTGGTAAAGACTTCCTTGCCACTGGTTTTTTTCGACTGGTTGTGCAGATGTAAAACGCGGGCGCTGTGAATATAAACTTTTCCTTGCTGGCTCAGGCGCATGTATAGATCCATATCCTGGCCGCCCGCGGTGAAACGCACTGTATCGTATCCATTTATTTTTCGAAAAATGTCGGTTCGCATCAGATCAAATTTATCGCTGACGCCTTGTTGAACATCCCCGATCCATCGGGACATGAGAATTTTTCCCCAGAAATTATATCGTTCCCAGATTTCTTTTGGTAAGTTCACAGTGCAAGTAACCGCGACCCGATCGGGCGTCAGTGCTTCGAAAAGTTCTTCAATCGTGCGATCACTTTCAGGAAGACAATCCTGTTGCACGATCAGCAGAAAATCACCCGTGGCAAATTGCCCTCCGAAATTGATATCTCCGCCCAGCCCGATGTCGTTGGGATTTTTGAAATAGCGTACGCCCGCCGGCGGATTGTCCAACGACTTTGGACTACTATCTACCACTATTATCTCGGAAGGTTTGAGCGTTTGGCGATTTAGATTTTCAATCAGTCGACTCAAGTCGCCCGAGCTTCCAAAAATAGGAATGATGGCTGTTATTTTTGGCGAAGGGACAGGGATCATTTACTCCAAAACATCGTTAAACATTGCCCGCGAAGTTCATTGGTTAAGCGGTCATTTTAATTCTGCCTTCGCGATGATCTTTGAGTAGCTGCATATCCGCATCCACCATTAACTTAACCAAGCCTTCGAATTTTGTGGTCGGTTCCCAACCGAGGTGTTTTTTCGCTTTGCTGTAATCACCGATCAGCAACTCCACCTCGGCCGGACGATAATACCGTGGATCAATTTCGACATACTTTTTCCAATCCAATCCCACATGGGCAAAGGCCACATCCAAAAATTCGCGAATGGAATGGGTCTCGTTTGTGGCGATCACATAATCGTCCGGCTTATCCTGCTGCAGCATGAGCCACATCGCCTCGACATATTCCTTGGCGTAACCCCAATCGCGTTTCGCATCGAGGTTTCCGAGAAATAATTTGTTTTCCAAGCCAGCTTGAATATGGGCCAGAGCGCGCGTGATTTTTCGCGTGACAAAAGTTTCGCCGCGCCGCGGTGATTCGTGATTGAAAAGAATTCCGTTGCTGGCATGAAGTCCGTACGATTCGCGATAGTTCACGACGATCCAATAGGAATAGACTTTGGCACAACCGTACGGGCTGCGGGGATAAAACGGCGTGGTTTCCTTTTGCGGAACTTCCTGCACCAGACCGAACATTTCGCTGGAAGAGGCTTGATAAAAGCGAGGCTTGATGCCGACTTCTCGAATCGCTTCCAACATGCGAACTGTTCCAGTTCCCGTAATGTCCGCGGTGTATTCCGGACAATCAAAACTGACGCGCACATGACTTTGCGCGGCTAGATTGTAAATTTCTGTTGGCTGAATTTTTCCCAAAAGACGCGCCAATGCGCTGGCATCACTTAGATCGCCGTAGTGCAAAAACAAATGACTCTTAGCGGAATGCGGATCCGCGTAAATAGGATCCAACCGGCCGGTATTAAAAGTGCTGGCGCGACGAATAATTCCGTGAACTTCGTAACCCTTGGAAAGCAATAGTTCAGCCAAATACGAACCATCCTGTCCGGTAATCCCAGTAATCAATGCTTTTTTCGCCATAATTTTCTGCAGAGTTTGTTGACTTAAAAGCAAATGACAAGAAAGAATTCCATCATCTTTTCAATTGCGCTATAAAGATAGATCAGAGCCATTTGCTTTTACAAAATTTTAAATGCCCAATTAAATTCCATGCTCGCAAAACGTATTATTCCTTGTCTCGACGTGCATGATGGCCAGGTCACGCGCGGTGTCCAATTCGGCAAAGCTGAAGCGGGCGAACTACACAATGTCGGCGATCCAGTCGAACTGGCGCTGCGTTACAATGAGCAAGGCGCCGACGAAATGGTTTTCTTTGACATCACCGCCAGCGCGCAAGGCCGCGCCTCCATGATTGATGTGATCGAACGCGCCGCCGACCAATGTTTTATGCCGCTCACCGTGGGCGGCGGAATTCGCACCATCGAAGACATGCAAAGAATGCTCAAAGCGGGCGCGGACAAAATCAGCATCAATTCCTCCGCGCTCGCCACGCCCGATTTAATCCGGCAAGGCGCGGAAAAATTTGGCACTCAATGTATTGTTGTTTCCATTGACGCCAAAAAAGTCGCGCCCGAAAAGTGGGAAGTTTTTTCGCATGGCGGAAGAAAATCAATCGGCCTAAACGCTGTGGATTGGGCAAAAAAAGCCGTTGAACTTGGCGCGGGCGAAATTGTTTTAAACAGCATTGACGCCGATGGCACCAAAGCGGGATTTGATTTAAATATCACACGACAAATCAGCGAATCGGTGGGAGTTCCCGTTGTGGCCAGCGGCGGCGCCGGGAATTTAGAACACATGGCGCAAGTTTTAATTGAAGGAAAAGCCGACGCAGTTTTGGCCGCGAGCATTTTTCATTTCGGCGAATATACCGTGGGCGATGTGAAGAAATATTTAGCGAAGCAAAATATTCCGGTGCGATTGTAGTTGGTGCAATTACGGCAGAACGGTGTCGATCTGGGAGCTGTCGAGCCGTGCCTGACTGACAATATTTTTAAGCAAAATACCTCGGATCATGGCCTCGTCACAAAATTGCGTAATAAGCCCAGCAAGTATTGCGAAATAGGCAGCTATTGTATGAGGCAAGACAAGTGATTGAGATTTATGGTAGCCATCATATACCATCATGTTTCCAGCGCCCAATGAGTAACTTTTCAAAAGTGCTCGGTAGGTTCGATGAGTGAATTTTGAGAGCTGTCTATAAAAAACTTTCCGTTCTTCCGCCGCATTCGGGCCCATTGTTTTGCCGATGTAATCGCGGTAAAAGTGGTGCTCAATAATTTCGTCGCAAAACCACTTTTCAAGGTTCGCTCGCGATTTGGCAGAATCGCTGGAAAAATAGGCTGCGAGGTCAAGTGTTTCAACAACATCTCGGAACAGCCGTCCAGCAATTCTGTGCCGTTTTGATTCGATCAACTCCAAACAATCGGAAAGCGCATTAAGAGCATCCATTTGAAGCATCCAAACTGCTTTCTTTAAAGATCGCTCGTCCTGATGAAAGGCCATAAGGTATTTAT
>JALYXC010000005.1 GCA_030947315.1 Verrucomicrobiota bacterium
CTCGACGCCAAAGCGCCTTTGTCGGTTCCGAAGGCGAAAAAGAAATTGCGCCTTCGCATTTTTCTCGATCGTTCCACCCTAGAAATTTTCGCCAATGACGCGGTGTGCATCACCAAAACCATTTCTCCATTGAATTCCAATGCTAGCCTGGAAATTTTTGCGCATGACGGGAAAGCCACATTCCAGCGCGTGCAGATTTGGACAATGGAGACGATTTGGTGAGGTGCGATGCCTGGGGCTGGAATGGCCATGTGGGGATTTTCGGAGCGATTCGTGAAACTCTCGCTGATATTTTCGGCTCATAATACTAATCCTGCTCAGCCTTTCCCAAGAGATTAGGAGTAAGATTAAGAACAGAGCCGCCGGAGAAAAAATAACCCCGCCGCAATGCCGTGTGTAACAGTTCCTTTGAACTTGTTGAAACAGGTGGAACCGAATCGGTGGCTTTCGACTTCCAATCAAGGCCTGTCGGCCACTCATCGAAGTTAAGGTTCCGTTATTTGTTTAATTACGGTTCAAGGACTTTGCTTCGAAACACGAACATGGCAGGGTTAAAATTAAAAATTATTCTGCTTTAAAATTTGCAAAGAACGTTGCGCTTTTTATTTTTTCGCACGCAGTCTGGATCGAAAATATCTCGTAAAAAAAAATTCTCAAGAAAAAGTTTTTAAAAATATTCCTTGTCTTGGCGGGAAGGTCTTCGTTGAATCTGAGTGTGAAAAAACTTTTATTCTTGTTGACCTTCGGGATCGTGGTGGGCGGTAACTTGTCTGACGCTGGACAGGTTGCCAATGGACGGAATTTAAACATCGTTACTAATATTCCAGCGCCAGTTATTACTAATTCAAAAGTCATTGGAGATGTTTTTTATTTCGAATGGCTCTCTGTCACTGGAGCGCATTACCGCATCGACCACAAGTCGGATCTGGGCAGCCCGAATTGGATACCGACCACCACCTTGACGGGAAATGGCGGCCTTCTTTCCTTGGGTCTTACCACGGCAGATTTTCCCCCTCCCCAATTTGTCCGAGTGGTGGCCTTGCCCTGAAGTCAGAAAATTTCCGCTCAGTTTTGATCGGTTGAAAGTTTAAAGTCGCCAGGATAAAATTTTAAACTTTAAACTGGAAACATGACGAGCGCACAAATTCGACAATCTTTTTAGATTTCTTCAAATCTAAACAGCACACCATCGTGCCCTCGTCGTCGCTCATGCCGGATTCGCCGAATCTTCTTTTTACCAACACGCGCATGAACCAGTTCGTGCCAACTTTTCTTGGGCAAACGAAATGTCCTTACAACCCGCCGCGCGCTGCTGACACGCAGAAATGCATTCGCGCCGGCGGTTAACACACGACCTCGACGACGTCGGCCTCCACACGTATCACCACCCGTTTTTTGAGATGCTCGGTAACTTGAGCTTCGGTGATTATTTCAAAAAGGAAGCGATCGAATGGGCGTGGGAACTCGTCGTCGGCATTTGGAAATTTCCGCCGCAAAAAAAACTTTCACAAGAGCGCGTTTGATTTTTTTTAATTTTTTTCAGTTAGGTCTTTTAGGGGATCCCTGGTTTTTAGAAAGGTCGGGCGTGCTCGGGGAATTCGACTCGCTGGACATGCCGTTTTGGAATGAAAAAAACCGCAAATGTCAGCAACCACTTTCTGCAAAAAATTCTCGCCATTTTATCGAATTTGCCTATTCTCCAGAACTTCGGTAGCAACAAACTTCCATGTCGTCTGGAAAATTGGGACAACGTCCAAGCAAATAATATATGAACTCAAATCGATTCCTCGCCAGCATCGCGGCCATTGCCGTGATTCTACTCACCAACTCTTCGGCTTACGCTGCCTTTCACACGTGGAAAGTGAACGAGATTTATTCCAATGCCGACGGCTCCGTTCAGTTTATCGAGATGAAAGAAGCTTCCGGTTTCAATGGCCAAAATCTTCTATCCGGCCACTCCATCACATGCACGGGGCCTGCGGGAACAACCACATTTAACTTCTCCAATCTCGCTTCATCCACCACCGCCAATAAATTTTTTCTCATCGGAACTTCCAATTTAGTTTCGGTTCCAGGCGGTTTGACGCCGGATTTTGTTTTCACCAATCCGGGGCCGTTTCTCTCATTGAACAGCGGTTCGATCAATTTCGCAGGAGTTGACGTGATAACTTACACGAATTTGCCCGCCAATGGTTCGGGCGCAATCACTCGCTCCGGTTCAACTCTGATCGCGACGACGAATAATTCGCCGGTGAATTTCGGCGGCGCTTCCAATTCCATCGTGCCGGTGCGCTTCCTTTACAACGCGCGCAGTGGAAATGATTTTGTCGTCACGTTTGCCACCGCGACCGGAACCAACGGCACCGCCGGCCCAAACTACGCGCTCCAAACCACCAATGTTCTCTGCGGCATAAACTGGAACACGGTGACGAACCTGACTGGCAACGGCGCGGTGCGCACGATTACCAATTCCATCAACGCGAATGGAAATTTGTTTTTCCGGTTGCGCGTTCCGTAACCAAAACTTCCACTCGCCATTTGGTCGGATTTCCCTATCTTCCGTGGCTCGGTAGGGACGACTTCCACGTCGTCCCTGATTTTTCCCGCGTTCTTAACTTGGGACGCGGTGGAACGCGTCCCTACCAAAATTTTTTATGACCAGTTCGCAAATCCGCCAATCGTTTTTAGATTTCTTCAGATCGAAGGAGCACACCATCGTGCCCTCTTCGAGTCTCATGCCCGATTCGCAGAACCTGCTTTTCACGAACGCGGGCATGAATCAGTTCGTCCCGATTTTTCTTGGGCAATCGAAATGTCCTTACAACCCGCCGCGCGCCGCTGACACGCAGAAATGCATCCGCGCCGGCGGCAAACACAACGACCTCGACGACGTCGGCCTCGACACCTATCACCACACGTTTTTCGAGATGCTCGGCAACTGGAGTTTTGGCGATTATTTCAAAAAGGAAGCCATCAAATGGGCGTGGGAATTGGTCGTCGGCATTTGGAAATTTCCGCCGGAACGACTTTACGCCACCGTTTATTCTCCCGACAAAATGAAAGGCGACCCGAGCGAGTTCGACCAGGAAGCGTGGAATTTCTGGGCGGAAAAATTTCGTTCCGTCGGTCTTGATCCCGCCGTCCACATCGTCAATGGCAACAAGAAAGATAATTTCTGGATGATGGGCGAAACCGGCCCGTGCGGACCCT
>JALYXC010000015.1 GCA_030947315.1 Verrucomicrobiota bacterium
TTCATAGTGGAATCAATGCTTATCTAACGCTGCATCTGGCGCAGGTGTTGTTGCGCGCCGGCGATTTGCGCGCGCTGGATTTAATCGAGACCGTGGCGAATCTCGCCAGCCCGACTTGCCAATGGCCCGAGGCCATTCATCCCCGCACCAAAGGCGGCTGCATGGGCGATGGCCAACACGTTTGGGCCGCCGCCGAATGGGCTTTTATGATGCGCAATCTTTTTGTGCGCGAGGAAAAGGAACGATTGATTATCGGCTCGGGAATTTTTCCTCGCTGGCTAAAAGCGGAAAAAAATATTTCGTTCGGCCCCACGCTGACTCCGTTCGGTTCCGTGACCGTTGAATTGAAGCCGCACTCGGAAAAAACTTTTTTGCTCACGGTAGTTGGAAAATGGTTTAAAAACGCTCCTCCGCTGGAAATTAATATTCCGGGTTATCAAGCGATGGGCGCCTTAAAAAATAACTCCGTTTTACTGCAAGCTCTACCCGCGTCCAACTCATTTTAAAAACCTTTGACATTGCCGCTTAAAAGTTGTGCCATTTCTGAACATTCCTAATTTAACAATTTAACTCCTGGAAAATTTGTGAAAAAATATAACGTCGGAATTATCGGTTACGGCTGGGTGGCCACGGCGCATATTGCCGCCATCAATAACAGCCCGCACGCGCAGGTCACCGCAATTTATTCTTCGCGTCCACTCAATGCCGCTGAACTCAACGCCAAATATCACACTAAAATTGACACCTACACCGATTTGACGGCGATGCTCGCGCAAAAGGATTTGCATATCATTTCGATTTGCAGCTATCCGTATCAGCATCGCGAACACGCCGTGGCCGCAGCGAAGGCCGGCAAACATTTGATCATCGAAAAACCGCTCGCGCTAAACTGGGAAGATTGTCTGGCCATAAAAAAAGCGGTTGATGAAGCCAAAGTAAAAACCTGCATCTGTTTTGAATGCCGTTTTTCCAGCCAGTTTCTCACCATTAAATCGGTGATTGATAAAGGGTTGCTCGGCAAAATTCATTATGGCGAAGTTGATTATTATCACGGCATTGGTCCGTGGTATGGGCAATATCGCTGGAATACAAAAAAGAACGCGGGCGGCAGCAGTCTTTTATCGGCCGGTTGTCACGCCATGGACGCGCTTTTGTTCTGCATGGATTCCGAAGTCGAAACTGTCAGCAGCTATGCCACCGGTTCGAAGAATAAAAATTTTGAATCGTACGAATATCCCACCACCAGCGTGACGATTTTAAGATTCAAAAATGGCAGTGTGGGCAAATGCGCATCGGTCATTGATTGTTTGCAGCCTTATTATTTTCACACGCATCTGGTCGGCAGCGAAGGCACGTTGCTCGATAATAAATTTTATTCCACTCATCTGGCGGGTCTCGACAAATCCAAATGGAGCGAGCTTTCCATGAAGATGCTCGA
Organism: Verrucomicrobiota bacterium; assembly: GCA_030947315.1. GTDB lineage: Bacteria > Verrucomicrobiota > Verrucomicrobiia > Limisphaerales > CANJXF01 > JALYXC01. The sequence continues at coordinate 1,439 of JALYXC010000015.1, forward strand.
TTCGGGCGATGTCTCGGATCATCCGTATCAAACGCAATTCGATGCTTTTTTTGAATCTCTGGAAAAAGGACAGGAAATGCCGATGACCAATCTGGCGCACGCGCTGCGTTCGCACGAAGTGATTTTCGCGGCGGATCATTCCTCCGAAATTCACGCCAAGAAAAAGCATTAAGTAAGGCGGGGGGGTTACACACTTCGGATTGAAACCCACTTTAATCGAGAGTAGAGTATCCGCATGAAACTTAAGGTCATTGTTCATCAAGCGGAAGAAGGCGGGTACTGGGCAGAAATTCCTAGCGTTCCGGGATGCGCCACCCAAGGCGAAACCAAAGAGGAGCTATTAAATAATTTACGCGAAGCTATTGAAGGGTGCTTGAATGCGGACTTAAACGAGACCCTCTCGCACCACGATGAACTTGTTGAACTGGCTTTGTGAGGCAAATTTCCGGAAAAGATTTTGTTAAAAGCTACAGCAGCGAGGCTGGCGATTACTTCGTATCAACGGCAGTCATTTTATTATGGGAAAACCAGGCCGCCCGGAGCGAATTTCTGTGCCGGTTCATGGCAATAAACCCTTAAAAACTGGGTTGCTGCGTCATCAAATGAAAGTTGCTGGTTTAACAGAATCTGAATTATAAATGCCGCAAATTCAAAGTTTTCCAATCGCATCTGATGACATACAATTCTTCAGATTAAAAATTCCCAAAAGATGTTATAGAAATTATAATTAACACGACTGGCCAAAGAAGTACGAAAATAAATTTTAACTTCATGAATCTCACGCTCAAAGTTTGGCGACAGAAAAATGCGGATGATCACGGCGCCCTTATCACTTACGAAGCCAGAAATATTATTCCTGACATGTCGTTTCTCGAAATGCTCGATGTGGTCAATGAGGATTTAATTTCGCGCGGAGAAGATCCCATTGCCTTCGACTCCGATTGCCGCGAAGGAATTTGCGGAACCTGTTCTATGGTCGTCAATGGAATCGCGCATGGCCAGCGCGCCACCACCGTTTGTCAATTGCACATGCGCCATTTTGACGACGGCGACACCATCACCATCGAGCCCTGGCGCGCGAAAGCTTTTCCAGTCATCAAAGATTTAGTCACGGATCGCAGCGCGTTTGATCGCATCATCGCTTCGGGCGGATTTGTTTCAGTGAACAGCGGCGGAACTCCCGATGGAAATACTCTGCCCATTTCAAAGCTTGATGCGGATGAAGCGATGGATGCGGCGGCGTGCATCGGTTGCGGTGCGTGTGTGGCTGCCTGCAAAAATGCGTCTGCGATGCTTTTTGTTTCCGCAAAAGTTTCGCATCTGGCATTACTGCCGCAGGGAAAAGCGGAAGCGGAACGGCGCGTTTTAAACATGGTAAAAACCATGGACGAAGCCGGCTTTGGCAATTGCACTGTGACCGGTTCCTGCGAAGCGGTTTGCCCAAAAGAAATCAGTTTGGATTTCATCGCAAAAATGAATCGCGAATATGGCAAAGCCGTTTTTAAAAATCGGCTCGAAAAGAAAACAGCGGGCGATTAACCTCCTCGCATGAGAAATCTCCAGCATAAGCTAGCCGTGGCGCGCGGCGAACAAGCAGCGGAGATTCTTTTTAAAAACGCGCATCTCATCAATGTCCTCAGCGGCGAAATCTATTCCGAAAATATTGCGGTGGATGATGGCCGCGTGATCGGTTTCGGAAATTACGACGCCAAAAAAATCATTGATCTCAACGGCGCATTTTTGGCGCCCGGTTTGATTGACGGCCATTTTCATGTCGAAAGCGCGATGCTGACGATTCCTCAATTAGTTCGCGCACTTGCTCCCCACGGAACCGGCGCGATGGTGATTGATCCTCACGAATACGCCAATGTTCTCGGCCTGGAGGGCGTTCGTTACGTTTTAGAATCGAGCAAAAATTTACCCATCGATTTTTTTATTATGCTTTCCTCCTGCGTTCCAGCCACGCCTCTGGAAACGGCGGGAGCGCGCATCACGGCCAATGATCTCGCGGATTTGATGAATGAAAATCGCGTGGCAGGAATCGCCGAACTGATGAATTATCCCGGCGTTTTTCTCGGACATGAAACGGAGCTGGCTAAAATTAGAGCCGGCAAAGGCAAAGCCATTGATGGACATGCGCCCGGTTTGCGCGGGAAAAATTTAAATGCCTACGCCCTCGCTGGAATTCGTTCCGATCACGAAAGCACCGGGCTGCAAGAAGCGCGCGAAAAACTTCGGCTCGGTTTGCATTTGCTCATTCGCGAAGGTAGCACCGAACGAAATCTGGAAGACATTATTCCTCTCGTCACGCCTGAAAATTCCTTCAATTGCTCTTTTGCGACGGACGATAAAGTCGCCGGCGATTTAGTTTCGGAAGGCCATATTGATCATTGCATCCGCAAATCCATTCGGCTCGGCCTCGCGCCGATGACTGCGATTCAAATGGGAACGATCAATACCGCGCGGCATTATCGCTTGAAAAATTTGGGCGCCATCGCTCCGCGTTTTTGGGCGGATTTTATCGTCATTGAAGATTTGGAAAGGTTTCAAATCAAACAGACTTATAAAAAAGGAATGCTCGTCGCGGAAGATGGAAAATATTTGGGCAACATTCCCGCAGAAATTCTCCAGCCGCCCAGCACCATGAATTTAAAATATTTTTCCGCGAACGATCTTTACATTGCGGCGCGCCACGCGAAAAAAATCAGAGTGATCGAAATTGTCCCGCAACAAATTATTACCAAAGCAATCACCGAAATTCCAAAAATTGAGGACGAAAAAATCGTTTCCGATATTGAGCGCGACATTCTTAAACTGGTCGTGATTGAGCGGCATCACGCCACGGGAAATGTCGGTCTCGGTTTTGTGCGCGGTTTCAAATTGAAACGCGGCGCGCTTGGCTCAACCGTCGCTCACGATGCTCATAACGTAATCATCGTCGGCACAAATGATCGCGATATTTTGGCCACCGTGCAAGAGTTGGAAAAAATGGGCGGCGGACAACTGGTGGTGGCTGAGGGAAAAGTTGAAGCCGCTTTGCCGTTGCCGATTGCCGGTTTGGTTTCCGATCAGCCGCTGGAAAAAGTCATTGCGGATGTAGAAATTTTAAATTCCGCCGCGAAAAAACTCGGCTGCGAATTGGCCTTCCCTTTTATGACGCTGTCTTTTCTGAGCCTCTCGCCCATTCCAGAATTAAAATTAACGGATCAAGGCCTCGTGGACGCTGTGAAAATGGAATTGACGGATTTGATCGAAATGTGAGTTGTTAGAACGAAAATGAAAAACTGAGCCTTGGGCTTTTCATGATTCTTTCGTTGTAAAATTCGCCAGTTCGATTTTCAGCCGTTCCAACGGAAGTCCCATCACATTGCTGAATGAGCC
>JALYXC010000039.1 GCA_030947315.1 Verrucomicrobiota bacterium
TTCCAGATCGGCATTGGGATTGTCCGCGAGGCGGGCCGCGATTTCATCGCAGAAAGCGCGGAAGTTTTCATTCCGGGCCACGAAATCAGTTTCACAATTAATTTCCACCAGCACACCGACTTTGGCGCCTGGTTGAATATGAGAAACAATGATGCCTTCTTTGGCCTCGCGGGACGCCTTTTTCGCGGCGGAAGCGATCCCTTTTTTGCGAAGACTATCCATGGCTGCTTCCAAATCGCCCTGGGTTTCGGTGAGCGCTTTTTTGCAATCCATCAAACCGGCTCCGGTCATTTCGCGCAATTTGCCGACGTTGGCCGCGGTAATTTCAGGCATAGAAAAAGAATTTAGTGAGACTTGAGTGAAAATAAAAAACGCGGGTAAAAATAAAGTTTCAGCCCCATTTTTTTCTCGAAAATTTTAAGTGGTAACCGCCAGATCAGGCGCCGGTTCTGCCACGGCGCTGAGTTCCGATTCGGCTACAGGTTGCGCCGTCAGCGCGGGTTTTTCTGTCTCAATGGATTCCTTGGGCGATTCCTCGGCCGTTTTGCGGCGCGCATATTTCGCTTCAAATTCGGCCCGTGCTTGCGTGATGGTTTGAACCAGCGCGCTGAGAATTAAACGGACCGACCGAATCGCGTCATCATTTCCCGCAATCGGATAATCAGCTAAATCAGGATCACAGTTAGTATCCACAATGGCGACAATGGGAATTTTTAAACGGCGCGCCTCGGCCACGGCGTTGTGTTCGCGTTTGATGTCCACGATAAACATGGCGGCGGGAAATTTATCCATCGAACGAATGCCATCGAGATTTTTAAAGAGGCGGGCCGCTTCACGTCGCAACATGGATTGCTCCTGTTTGACGTAATCATTGATGCCCCCGTCGGTTTCCATTTTTTCAATTTGTTTCAGGCGCGCGATTGATTTTTTGACTGTATTAAAATTGGTGAGAGTTCCGCCCAGCCAGCGTTCCGTGACGTGAAGTTGTTCGCACGCGGCGGCCGATTCTTTCACAGCTTCTTGCGCCTGCTTTTTCGTGCCAACAAATAAAACTTTGCCGCCTTTGCTGACTATCTTGGAAAGAAACTCGCAGGCCGCTTCCAGTTGCGCGTGAGATTTAGTCAGATCAATAATATGAATGCCGTTGCGCGCGTCGAAAATAAACGGTTTCATCTTTGGATTCCAACGTTTGGTCTGATGTCCAAAATGAACGCCCGAATCCAATAATTCTTTAATGCCAATACTAATCATGGTTTCCTTTGGTTAAAAATCCGCCGATTCTGCGCGAATCATCCCGCGGAACACGGGATTATTTTTGATGTTGTTATGGCCGCCCTCTTCACACGAAGAAAGATTTGAGGCCGTTATCTTTTCGGTTGGCAGCCAGCGCCGCCTATCGAGAAGGGTTTCCACCTTAACAAAGTGTCCGTAAAGGGCAAACTTTATTTTTAGAAAATTGAAAGACCGTCAACTTGAGTTCGTTTTTTCCTTATCCGCAACGCGAAATTTTTCTATAAGCTGAAAAAAGTGGGTCGTTGCTAGAACTCATCTCATAAATATTTTTAACAAAGATGAACAGAATTGAAGCCAGCCGTTGTTTCCTGTAAAATTATCCTGTTTACCCTGTCTTTCCCTGTTCAATTTGCGTCCGATTCTTATTTATGAGATGAGTTCCACGTCAAAAGTTTCGCCCAAAACTTTCTTTCCACGATAGTTCAATTCCTGATTAAATTTTGTCCGAATGGCCGACGATCCCCAATTAACTCCCATGATGACGCAGTATCGCCGCATCAAAAGCGAACTGCCGAAGGACGCGTTGCTGCTGTTTCGGCTCGGAGATTTTTATGAAATGTTTTTTGAAGACGCGCAACTCGGCGCGCAACTTCTCAACATTTCGCTGACCAAACGCGGCGTGGTTCCGATGTGCGGGATTCCGTTTCACGCGGCGAATAATTATATCACCCGCATTCTGCGCGCTGGAAAAAAAGTCGCCATTTGCGAGCAGGTCGAGGAAGCGCGTCCCGGCCAGCTCGTCAAACGCGAGGTCACGCAAATTCTTTCGCCCGGCACGCATTTCGACGAACGATTGCTGGTTGCTGAAAAAAATAATTTTCTCGCCGCGCTTTGTGCGCACGGAAAAATTTTCGGCCTCGCGCTGATAGATTTAACCACCGGCGATTTCAAAACCACGGAAGTCGAAGGTGAAGCGGCCTTGCGCGCCGAACTCGAAAGATTGCGTCCGGCGGAAATTATTTTTCCCGGCGAATGCAATGCGTCGCGAGAATTACTGAAAACCATTTCGTCCATTTGCAACGGCTACGATGATTGGGTTTTCGTTTCTGAAACGGCGCAATTCACCATTCGCGACCATTTGAAAGTGGCGTCGCTCGACGGCTTCGGTTTGAAAAATCGTTCCGCTGCCATCGGCGCGGCAGGCGCGGCATTGCATTATCTTACGCAACACCTTCGTCGAGACCTCGCGCATCTCACGCGCATTTCTTTTTATCAAAGCACCGATTTTTTGGCGCTCGATGTCACGTCATTGCGCAACCTGGAAATTCTCGAACCGCTCAATCGCGATGCTCCGCGCACGGCTTGTCTTTACGGCGCGTTGAATCGCACTTCCACACCGATGGGCGCGCGGCGATTGCGCGATTGGCTCACGCAACCGCTTGCCGCCGTCGAGCCGATTCAACAGCGTCAGGACGTCGTTCAAATCTGGATGGAAAATTCTTCCGCGCTGGAAAATTTTCGCCAGCAACTTGTTTCCATTCGCGATTTGGAACGGACGATTGGACGATTGAGTGTTGGTTCAGGCAATGGACGCGATTTAAATGCTTTAAAAATTGCGCTCCAACAAATTCCTGCGCTTAAAAAAATACTAATTGACGTGGCAGCGAGTTCCACCTCGTCCCAAATTGTGTCTGAGGAATTTTCGGTAATCCGTGAAGGCTCTTCGGGGCGCGTAAATTGGAAATTCAAGCCTGTGGAAGAAGGCACATTTGGCCCCATCTTTGATCAGTTTCGGGGGAAAAGCCTGGAAGCAATTAAGTGGCTTGCTGAAATCAAGACGGGCGAAGCATTGGCCGCGTTAGTTCATCCCGCCGTTGGCGATATTGATTTGGTTTGGGGAAATGAAGAAGGTCGAAGTTCCGGTTTTGGCCTCGCGAAGATTTTTCACTGGCATCCTGAAATGTTGCCTCACTTGCAGGAAAAAATCAGCGCCATGAGCAAAGTGCGGGAAAATGAGAACACCATTCTGCTCGCGGATTTAAAAGGCGAAGCTGTCATTCGACTCAATGCATTTGTCCAAAAGAAACGGTGGTTGCTGACGGCGTATGAAAAAATCGAACCCGCCTCGGCTGAGAGGACGATTGACGTTCTCAGCGAAAATTCGGCGCAACGACAAACTCCTGCGCCACAAAGCGGGTCACTGGAAAAGTTAGACCTCTTGTTGAATGAGGTCAATCCGCTTTCTCTCAACGAGAAGAATTTATTAC
>JALYXC010000035.1 GCA_030947315.1 Verrucomicrobiota bacterium
AAAGTGATTTTTATCTCTGGCCGATTTACAAATTCAATCGGCTCCATTCCGGTCCGCTGGATCGCTCCCGATTGCGAATTTTATTTTATCTTTATTCCGACACAACCGAAAAAAATACGCAGACGGGCGACTTCAAACGACGTCTTGATATGTGGCCGTTGTTCACGGCGCGACACGATTTAAATGGCAACGACCGTCTGCAAATTTTAGCCCCGCTCGAGCCGATTTTTCCCAACAACAAAAGCATAGAACGTGATTATTCTCCGCTCTGGTCAATTTGGCGTTCGGAAAAAAACGCCCAAACCGGCGCCAGCAGCCAATCACTTTTATGGAATTTATATCGTCGCGAGAAAACGGCCGAAACCAAAAAAAGTTCGATGTTCTTTGGACTTTTTCAGTATGAATCCAATCCCAAAGAAAAGACATTTCGTTCTTTTTATTTTCCGATTTATAAAAAGGAGAAGGAATAATTTTTATCTGTAATTGGCGATTTTCTCGATTAAAGTCTTTGCAAAAAAATTCTCAATCTGCTTTTTAGGAGAAAACATGTTTCAAAATATTGGCGAAATGATGGTGCTTTTTGGACGCACGCTCCAGGCGTTGCCGCATACTTTGCGCCAGCGCCAAAAAATCTTCGATCAACTTTTTGAAATCGGCAACGCGAGTTTGCTCATGGCGTGCATTCTTTCTCTTTTCATCGGCGGCGTGCTCGCGTTGCAGGTTGGTCCCGTCCTGGCTGAGCGCGGACTTTCCAATGCCATCGGCGGAATGGTCGGCCTTTCCATGTGCAAAGAACTGGGCCCAGTCATGATGTCTATTTTAATGGCGGGACGAATTGGTTCAGCGATGTCCGCGGAAATCGGTTCGATGCGCGCCTATCAGGAAATTGACGCGTTGCGCACGATGAATATAAATCCGATCGAATATTTAGTTTTGCCGCGCCTGCTGGCCATCGCTTGCGCGGTGCCGATTCTGGTTATTTTTGCGGACATGGTTGGTTGGCTGGGAGGCGCGTTAGTTTGTGTTTTTAATCAAAAAATCGGCGTCGGTGTGACCGCTTATTTTACTAATTTGCGGGAGATGGTGGATCTGGGCGATGTCATCAACGGATTAATTAAAAGTTTTGTTTTCGCCGTAATCATCGGCGTCGTTTCGTGTCAGCAAGGATTCCAAACTGCGGGCGGCCCGCGCGGCATTGGGCAATCGGTTACCAAAGCGGTGGTCCATTCGATCGTGTTGATTTTAATTCTCGATTATTTCCTGACCCGCTTTTTAATGAACTTTGACAAATGAGCGGGGAGAAAAATAATTTAGAAAATAATTCGCCCAGCGTAAGTGTGCAGGTGCGCGATTTGCGCAAAAATTTCAACGGCCATCCCGTTCTGAAAGGTTTGAATTTTGAAGTTCAGCCCGGCGAAATTTTTGTCATTATGGGACCGAGCGGCAGCGGCAAAAGCGTTTTGCTGAAACACATCATCGGTTTGGAAAAACCCGATCAAGGCGAAATTTTAATTGACGGCCAATCCATTCAATCGCCTGAACTCATGGAAAAATATCGAATGGCCATGGTCTTTCAATCGGGCGCTTTGCTCAACTCATTGACGGTCGGAGAAAATGTCGGACTCTATTTAACGGAACATCGCCTTAAATCGCCGCAAGATATAAAAAAAATTGTCGCGGAAAAATTGGAATTGGTTGGTTTGAAAAATTTGGAAGATCGTTCTCCCGCGGACCTTTCTGGCGGCATGAAAAAGCGGGTGGCCATTGCGCGCGCACTGGTGATTGATCCGCAATTAATTCTTTACGATGAACCGACCAGTGAATTGGATCCGATAATGGGAGTAACGATTGGAGAAGAAATTTTACGCTTGCGCCAACGCACTCAGGCCACTTCGATTGTGGTCTCGCACGATCGCGATTTGGCCTTCGGCGTCGCTGATCGGATGGCGATTTTGAACGATGGCGAAATTTTATTTATCGGAACGCCCGATGAAGTGAAGCGGCATTCGGATCCGCTTATTCAAAAATTTATTCATGCTGAACTTCGGCAAAACAAAACTGCTTAGCTTATGAAAAACACACTTGAAACCCGGGTCGGAATCTTTTTTGTCCTCGCACTGATTGCCATTTTCGTCATTCTGGAAATGGTCGGCGGCTTTGATTTTTTCAAACGCGGCTATCACGTTTATACCCGCTTTACGGACGTTCAACAACTCAAAGCCGGCGACCCGGTCAAAATGGCGGGCGTTCCTATTGGCCACGTTGAAAAACTGGGGCTCGACCAGGAAAAAGTTAAAGTAACTTTGAAATTGAATCGCGACGCCGAAGTCCGCACCGACAGCAAAGCCACCGTGAAATTTACCGGTTTGATGGGGCAAAATTATGTTTCCGTTGATTTCGGAACGCCTGCTGGAATCAAAGCGGCCGACGGCGCATTTTTGCAAACCGAAGAGCAACCAGACCTCAGCACTCTTATGTCCAAATTGGACAATGTTGCCAGCGGCATTCAAAATCTCACGAAAAGTTTCAGCGGCGACACCATCAATAATTTACTCGGCCCCGTCACTGATTTTCTGAAACAAAACACCGAGCCGCTGGGCGACACGATTAAAAATATAAAAACTATTTCCGACCGCCTCGTCGCCGGACAGGGCACCGTCGGCAAATTGATCAATGACGAGACCCTTTACGTTTCTGTGCTCGGCACCGTCACCAATTTGCAGAACACGGCCGATGAAATAAAAATTACGGTCACCGATGCGCGCACCACGCTTGATCAAGCCAAAAAAGTCATCGAAGGAATTAATGCCGGCCAGGGCACGCTCGGAAAACTCGCCAAAGATGAAACACTTTATCAGGAAACCGCCGGCGCCATGACCAACCTCAAGGAAATTTTGCAAAAAATAAATCAAGGCCAAGGTTCCGTCGGCAAACTGGTCAATGACGACAGCTTTTTGAAAAACGCTAAACTGTCCCTCCAAAAATTAGATAAGGCGACAGAAGGCCTGGAAGATGCCGGCCCGCTGAGCATTCTCGGCTCAGCGGTGAATAGTCTATTTTAAATTAACCGCGGTCCCAAAAGGCGGGTGTGGTTCAATGGTAGAATGTGGCCTTCCCAAGGCTGAGACGAGGGTTCGATTCCCTTCACCCGCTCCAATCTTGATTTTAACCAATAGAATCAATGGTTTTTTAAAATTGTTGGAATTAAAAAGTGCGTTACTCCCAACAATACTCCCAACAAGTCTGCCTGTTTCAGTTATGTTTTCAGCGGATTTTCTTAGGTTCTTTCCAGAGAATCCGAAAGGTAGGTTGCCGAGCCGCCCGATTCCTCTGCTCATTGAAAAAATGTTAAAACCACCACAACCGGAAATTGCGTTTTGGTGATTTTACCTTGTGCAAGACGTGACAAATGTGACGGACGCCATTCGAGTGTCACGAGTGTCACAAGGTTATCGGACAATTCAGTTTCGCGCTTTGGTATATGTCCGCGTGATGTGTCCGCCGTTTTCTGGCTCACGGCGCAACCAGACCGCGATAGAATCTTTGCCCAAATAAACTCGCGTTGGTTTCGATGAATGTAAAAGGCGCGGCGTTGGTGAGGAGAGAAATCCAATTCGTCGTGGTCAGGTTCGTGCAGGATTGAACGATGTAGTTGTGGCCGGTCGCGCCGGTCAGGTT
>JALYXC010000066.1 GCA_030947315.1 Verrucomicrobiota bacterium
GTGGATTCGTCGTTAAATCTAAAACCGTGGATTCAATGCCGACCTGTGATTGGCCGCCGTCCACAATCAAACGAATTTTGTTTCCGAGATTTTTGGCGACGTGTGACGCGCTGGTCGGCGAAAGTTCACTCGACGGATTGGCGCTCGGCGCGGCCAGGGGAAAACCACATTCACGGATCACCGCTTGAATCAACGGATGACTCGGCCAGCGAATCCCCACCGTTTTTCCGCTGGCCGTTACGATGGAAGGAATCTCTTTTGCTTTCGGCAAAACCAACGTGAGCGGTCCAGGCCAAAAAGATTTCGCTAATTTTTCCGCTGTCGCGGGCCATTCCGAAACAACGCGCTTGGCCATTTCCAGATCAGCCACATGAATGATGATGGGATTACTGGCGGGACGTCCTTTGATCTGAAAAATTTGCGCCACGGCTTTTGCGTCAAGAGCATTGGCGGCAAGGCCATAAACCGTTTCGGTTGGCAAGGCAACGACTTCACCCGCGCGCAAAAGTTTCGCCGCGTGCTTTACCGCCGCGTTAAATAAGGCGGCAGTGTGCGTTGGCAAAATTTCCGCGGATAAATCATTCTCGCTCACTTAAAAAAATTGCCCGCGTCCCTGGCGAAAAACACGAACAAAATTTTGCACTTTAGACTTTTCGCGCAGGACTTTAAAATCGTTTCGTGTTGCAAGATTTGACCGAACAGCTCGCCCGATCCCAATCGCTTTCCAGCGAACAGATTTTTTTTGCGGTCGAACAATTGATTGACGAAAAAATTTCCGCGGAAATCAAAGCGGATTTTCTCAGTGCGCTTTCCCGCCAGGGCGAAACGGTTGAAGAAATTTCTGCCTTCGCCCGCGCCCTGCGCGACAAATCCATTCAACCGCCACTCGATGCGGAAACTCGCGCGCAGGAAATTTTGGATGTTTGCGGCACGGGCGGCGATCATTTGAACACGTTTAATATTTCCACGACAGTCGCGCTGCTGGTGGCGTCGGCGGATGTTTTTGTGGCCAAGCACGGAAATCGCGCGGTCACTTCGCAATCCGGCAGCGCTGATCTTCTCGAGGCGCTCGGGCTTAAAATTGATTTGACGCCAGAAGCCGCCGCAAAAAATTTGCGCGACCATCATTTCGCTTTTTTCTTTGCGCCAAAATATCATCCTGCCTTCAAACATATTTCTTTGGCGCGAAAAATTTGCGCGCAACGCGGCGAGCGAACTATTTTCAATTTGCTCGGCCCTCTTTTAAACCCGGCGCAACCGACCGCTCAACTTCTGGGCGTCCCCCAACGGGAATTGTGCGAACCGATGGCGCGCGTTTTAAAATCGCTCGGCCTGCGGCGTGGAATGGTGGTTTCAGGAAATGTCGAGAGCCGAGAATCGAGAGGCCAGGCGCAATCGGCCCGCAATCTAGATGAGTTTTCCATTCTCGGCGAAAATTTCATTGCGGAATTTTATCAGGATCGCGGTTTTAGCATTTCAACTTTGTCGCCGGAACATTTTTCAATTCAATCCGCGACCCTCGCTGGTTTGGCCGGCGGCGACAATAAAATGAACGCTGAAATTACGCGTCAGATTTTGCGCGGCGCCGAGCGCGGTCCGAAACGCGATGCTGTTTTGTTGAATGCGGCCGCAGCGTTGTTTGTGGCCAATAAAACCAAAAATTTAAATGACGGCTGGGAACTTGCCGTTGAGTTAATTGACAGTGGCAAGGCGGAAAAAAAATTTATCGAATTGATAAAAGTTCATTGATTTTTTTTGCGGGTAAGGAAAACCTTGTTTATGTACAAAATTGTCGGCGCGGACAAAAAAGAATATGGCCCTGTTACCGTCGAACAATTGCGACAATGGCTTTCCGAAGGCCGCGTCAATTCGCAAACCCTCGTCTGGTCTGAAGTCGGAAATAATTGGAAACCGCTTTCAGCTTATCCAGAAATTTCGCTGACCACTCCGCCGCTACTCAGTTCCTCTATTCCTCCTTTGAGCGTCGGCGGATCGTCTCCACACGTTCCGAATTATTTGATCCAGGCAATTCTTTGCACGTTATGTTGCTGCCTGCCATTCGGCGTGGTGGCCATTATCTATGCGGCGCAGGTCAACAGCAAACTCGAATCGGGCGATTATCAAGGCGCATTAATTTCCTCCAACAATGCCAGGCTCTGGTGTTGGATTGCTTTTGCTTTGGGACTCGTTTCGTTTTTTCCTGGATTATTATATTTTTGGCGAGGAGGGTTTTCCTCCTTTCAACACACTTATCATTTTTGAAAACTCCATTGTCTAAAAATTATTTTCAGGAACGCTTTTTTTTTGTCGGAAGCGCGGCGGCTGGTTTGATTTTATTTTTGTTCGATCCAGCGCAATTTCCCTTTTACCCACGCTGCCTTTTTCATTCGTGGACCGGTTTGTCTTGTCCCGGATGCGGTTCTCTGCGAGCGGCGCATCAGTTATTGCATGGAAATTTTGCGGCCGCTTTTCACTTGAATTCTCTTTTCATTATTTCAATCCCATTTCTGGCGATTGCTTTTTTTTCTTACGCGCGAAAAATGACGACTGGCCAATCCTTATTCAAAAAAAATGTTCCGTCATTTTGGATTTGGCTGTTCCTGGTCGTTCTCATTGTCTTTACCATTGCGCGAAATCTTCCTTCGGAAATGTGGGCATGGATGTCGGCTTAAATTAACCG
>JALYXC010000415.1 GCA_030947315.1 Verrucomicrobiota bacterium
GGCCACCAGCTTGCTCATCAGCGCGATTTTAACATTCCTTTTTTGGCTTCTGAGAAAATGATAAAATTCGCAAAAATATTTTAAAAAAAAACACTTGCCAAACTTCTGGTGAAAAGTTAAAAAACAAAAATAACCAAATTAAAACTATGAAATCTTTTAAATCTATTGCTGCGCTTGCTTTCGCCGGCGCGTTTTTCATTCCTATCACAAAAGGATCTGCGCAAACGTTGTTCTCGGATAATTTTGATATAGATCATACCGCAAACTGGACCAAGAATTTTACAACTGGAAATAATGCTGCTGATATCTTTTTTGATTACAGCACTATTGGTATCCCTTCGGCTCCCAATTCTGTTGGCGGCACCACGCGGGGCGTCAAAATGGAATCCGACTTTGACATCCCCGGTGTTCTCGGAGGAGTGAGCATATCTCCCACCGGGCAGAGTTTTCTCGGAAATTATCGGCTGAAATATGATGTCTGGCATAATTACAATGGACCACTTGGACCAATTAATGCAGGCGGAAGCGGTTCTACACAATACAGCGGCGGTGGGATTCTCAGCTCTGGAACTACAGCCGAAGGTAATAATACCCCAGGACTTTCAAGTATTTTATTTACAGCTAATGGAGACAGTGGAAGTGGGATTGATTATCGGGTTTATACCAGTGCCGGTCTGGCACCAGATGCAAGCACAAATTACGCTGCGTCGGGTCCTGGAAATCGCTCTGGAGCAAACGCTTATTATTCCAGTTTCGGGAATACCACTGCACCGGCGGCGCAGCAGACACTTTTCCCGCAACAAACTGGCTCCACTCCTATTGGGTCCCAAGGATTTGCCTGGCACCAAGTTGAAATTGAAAAAATTGCCAACATCGTGACTTGGAAAATTGATGGCCTTCTAATCGCGACAGTTGATACGAACGGACTAACGCTAGGCGGCAACAACATCTTTCTCGATCGATGGGAACAAAATGCCAGTGTTTCTACTGACCCAAATCGTCGCGCACTTCTGTTTGGGTTGGTTGACAATGTCCGTGTGGAAGCAGTTCCGGAACCGGCCACTTACGCGATGGGACTTTTAGGAATGGCTGGATTATATTTCGCGCGCCGTCGCAAATAATTTTTCAAATCAAAAAAACCAGAGCCGCCTTTCATCAGGCGGCTTTTTTATTGCGCTGATTCATCGAGGTGAAATGCGGCAGGTTAAATTTTAAGCGCAAAAATGAAGAACCCTGATTCGTTTCCTTCTCAATTGGCTTGCAAATCGCGCGAGCCGTTTTTAATTTTGCGCCATGAATTCGCAGTTGCGGCAATACATTCCCGTTTTGATTCTAATCGGCGTCGCCCTGGGCGCAGCGGCGGGAATGTTGGGTGCATCCGTTCTCGTCGGGCGGTGGGCGAACAAAAACCGGCGCGGGACGAAAACCAAAAATACGCCATACGAATGCGGCATGTTGCCAATCGGCGAAGGACAGACGCGGATGTCGGTGAAATTTTACCTGGTCGCGATGCTTTTCATTCTTTTTGATATCGAAGTGGTTTTTCTTTATCCGTGGGCGGTGGTTTATCGCGCCATGTTGCAGGAAAATTCCAGCCTGATTTTCGGTTCGATGATTTCTTTCATGGCGATTTTATTTGTCGGCTACCTTTACGCCCTCAAGAAAAAAGCGTTCGATTGGAAAAATTAATTCACCGCAGAGCCGCGGAGACGCGGAGGAAAAACTTTTTTGAAAATTCTAAACTCTGCGCCTTTGCGCCTCTGTGGTAATTTTTTAAAATCTTATGGTCATAAAATTCGGCACTTCCGGTTGGCGCGGACTCATCGCGCGCGATTTCACTTTTGAAAATGTCCGGCTCGCGACTCAAGGCATCGCGGATTATTTACGCGCAGAACTCAAAACTCAAAACTCAAAACTCAAAACTATAATCCTCGGTCACGACACCCGTTTTCTCGCTCGCGAATTTTCCCTCGCTGCCGCTGAAGTTTTGACCGCGAATGGTTTTACGCCGCTGCTTTGCGAGCGCGATGTCCCAACGCCAGTTCTCGCTTACACGATTAGAAAACGCAAAGCGCACGGTGGCATCAACATGACGGCCAGCCACAATCCGGCGTATTATCAAGGGTTGAAATTTTCGATGAGCAACGGCGCGGGCGCTCCGCCCGAAGTCACAAAAATTATTGAAGCGAATGTGGCAAAATTGATTGCGCAAAACTGGAATTTCAAGGCGGCGGTTGTGGGAACTTTTCAATGCAGAACAATTGATCCACAGCCCGATTATTTTAAACAGATTCACAAACTGATTGATTTTGCCACGCTCAAAAAAGCGAAATTAAAAGTTGCCGTGGATTTTTGTCACGGCACCGGGCGCGGTTATCTCGACACGTTATTGAAAGAAGCCGACGCGCAAGTCACGGCGTTTGACGAAAATCTTGATCCGTTTTTTGGCGGAACTCATCCTGAGCCAAATGCGGAAAATATGCAGAAGGTTAGCGCGTTTGTGCGGAGCGGCAAAGCGCAACTCGGCCTCGGCACTGATGGCGATGCGGACCGTTTTGGCATCGTGGATAAAGACGGGACGTGGCTCACGCCAAATCAAGTTCTCGCGCTGGCACTTTATCATTTGAAAAAAAATCGTGGCTGGACGGGCGCGGTTGTTCGCACGGTTCCGACGAGTCATCAGGTGGACGCCGTTGCGGAAATGCTCGGCGTAAAAGTTTATGAAACGCCGGTCGGTTTTAAATATATCGGCGCGCTGATGGAAAGCGAACCGATCATTGTCGGTGGCGAAGAATCGGGCGGCCTCAGCGTCAAAGGTCACGTGCCGGAAAAAGACGGAATTCTCGCTTGTCTTCTCATGGCTGAACTTGTCGGCTTTGAGAAAAAATCACTCGGTCAGATTTTAAAACAACTTGAGAAAGTCACTGGAGAATTTCATACCGACAGAATCAATGTCGCGATTCCGCCCGATAAAAAAGAAGCATTGCTCAAGAAACTTTCCGGCGGTTTGAGCAATATCGGAAATTTCAAAGTTGAAAAATTTATCACGACCGACGGTTTTAAATTTTTGCTGCCGAATCGCGAGTGGGTTGCTTTTCGCGCGAGCGGGACCGAACCATTAATTCGGTGTTACATTGAAGCCAAATCAACGCAGAATTTGAAGAAACTTAAAATGGAGTGTCAGAAACTTTTAGACATTTAAATTATGAAAAAAAATATTAAAATTAACGCTCCTGATTTAACGCAATGCCCGCCGCGCAGTCCTCGCGTCCGCCTCGGCGGTTATGCGATTTTGCCGCGCACCCTCGACAAAGGCCGCGCCACCATCATCGGTAAAAATGGCGAATTCCATTTTAATTGTCCGCTGGATCAGCGCGTTTTGGAGTTCGCCGGAATTGCAGCCGATAAACTGAAGAAACAACTGGAGACTGGAAAGGGCGACGGCGAAATTCTCGAATGGATTACCAAAAATTCCACAACCAAACCGTCGCTAATTGATATTTTATTCTGGTCAGCTTATCAGGACCAGCGCGTGCCGACCGATCGGGAATCGCGCCAGTTTTTCCACGAGTCCCACACAAAAATGGCGCCGCACCGTGAAGATATAGCTAGCTGGTTTGACCTTTTGGATATTGACGATTTCGTGAGCTTTGGCGGCAAGGCATAAATTCCAATTATCTGAAGGCGGTCGGAACGCCCCGCCAAAATCGTGGGATAAATCGAAAAACATTTGAGCGAAGGATTCGCTGATTTTGGGGGCACGGGCGAACCACTTGCGATTTAGCTGAAAATGCGGCAAACTAAAACCAACGATATGACCTGCGTGGGAAAAATTTCAAATGGCGCAATTATTTTGCCACCAGATATTCATCTACCAGAAGGAATGGAATTGGAAGTGACTATTCCTGCGAAGTTTTCTGAAATTCCAGAAGTAAAGGTTGAATCGGTGAATAAAGGTAAAACATTGTATGAACGATTTGAGGATTTCATTGGGATGGCGGATGACTTGCCTTGCGACTTAGCGCAAAATCACGACCATTACTTGCACGGCCATCCCAAAAAATGAGGGCTGTTTTCGCCGATACTTTTTATTTTCTTGCTTACCTGAATCGTGGTGATGCCAATCATCAAAGTGCACTGGCGGCCTCGAAAAGGTTTGAAGATATTCTTACCACCGCCTGGATTTTAATTGAAGTTGCCGATGCCTTTGCTGCGTCCGCAAGTCGGCAAAGACTTGTGAAATATATTCATTCGTTGGAATTAGATTCCAACACAACGATCATTCCAGCCACCGATAATTTATTTCAACGTGGACTTCAATTGTATGATTCGCGCCCAGACAAAAATTGGGCTTTGACCGATTGCATTTCTTTTGTGGTGATGGAGGAAAATAATTTGACCCAAGCGCTGACCGGCGATCATCATTTTGAACAGGCTGGATTTAAAGCGCTTTTGAAATAATTTTTTCCGATGCCTTCCCACAAAATCCAAAAAAACTGGAAAGCCAGGTTGAAGTCTGCCGTCCCTTTTGGAATCGGTCAGACCAAGCCAACGCACTTTCGCGACATGGCGAATATCGTTTGGAAAAATAAAGATAATTTGTCCTACGCTTGGAAAGTAATCACGCGTGGCGTTTGTGACGGTTGCGCGCTCGGCGTCGCTGGTTTGCACGATTGGACGATCAAAGGGACGCACCTTTGCATGACGCGATTGAATCTGCTTCGGCTTAACACGATGCCGGCACTCGATGTCAATCTGCTTTCTGACATTGCCCATTTAAAAACTTTGGACAACGCGCAACTTCGCGAACTCGGCCGTTTGCCGTTTCCAATGTTGCGTGAAAAAAATGCTAAAGGTTTTCGCCGCATTTCGTGGGAAGAAGCGTATGCGCGCATTGCTAAAAAAATTCGCGCCAGCACTCCAAAACGTTTTGCGTTTTTTGTAACGTCGCGCGGCGTGACGAATGAAGTTTATTACATGGCGCAAAAAGTGGCGCGTTTTCTCGGAACAAATAATGTCGATAACGCCGCGCGTCTTTGTCATTCGCCCAGCACCGGCGCGATGAAACATGCCGTCGGTGTTGCTGCCAGCACTTGCAGTTACAAAGATTTTTACGGAACAGATTTAATTATTTTGTTCGGCGCCAATCCCGCCAATGACCAACCAGTCACGACAAAATATTTTCACGAAGCAAAAAAACTCGGCACAAAAA
>JALYXC010000099.1 GCA_030947315.1 Verrucomicrobiota bacterium
CCAACTGTTTCAACAGTTTCGCCCCTGCCGACAAACCGTTGAAACGGTTAAAATATTTCTCGCACCCCTAACCACCCAGCTAAAGCAGGGTGTTAATGAGAGAATTTGCAACGCTCGTTTGGTTGCAACTTTGTGCGTTTGCGCCATTGCCTTTCCTCTTCACGCAGCCGACCCCATTCAAATTCTGCCGCAGAAAATCAAACTCACCGGCCCGGCCGCGCGCCAACAATTGGTCGTCGAAAAAATTCGTGACAAACAATTTGTCGAACAAGTAACGAACAAAATTATTTTCTCCTCGAGCGACCCAAAAATTTTGACCATCAAAAACGGAGTCGCCCTGCCGACTGGAAATGGCACGGCCACGTTGTCCGCCAAAGTCGGAAATAAAACGGCGAAGACCGAAGTCATCGTCGAGGGAATGGAAAAACCCTTCGAATGGAGTTTCCGCAACCATGTTCAACCCGTTTTAACCAAGGCGGGTTGCAACGCTGGCGCGTGTCATGGCGCGGCCGCCGGACAAAATGGATTGAAACTTTCCTTGCGCGGCTACGATGACGAATCGGATTTTCTGGCTCTCACCCGCCAATCGCTCGGCCGTCGCGTCAACGAAAATGATCCGGGCCGCAGCATGATTTTAATCAAGCCGACTACCGCCGTCCCGCACAAAGGCGGGAAACGTTTTGAAATTAATTCCATTGATTATCGCGTTCTGGCCGACTGGATTGCCGCCGCTACGCCTGGCCCAAAAAAAGAAGATCCGCGCATCCAGAAGATTGAAATTCTGCCGGAAAATGTCGTGCTCAAATCCGGCATGAATCAGCAGCTTATAGTTCGCGCTCACTTCGATGATGGTCACGTCGAAGACGTGTCGCATTGGGCCAAATACAACGCCGCCAATGCGGCCGTCACGCAAGTGGACGACGAGGGAAATGTCAAAGTAATCGGCAACGGCGAAGGCGCCATCACCGCGTGGTACTTGAGCCGAATCGCGATTGCGACCGTGACTTCACCTTTCACCAATAAAATTCCGGAGCAGATTTTCGCCAAAGCCAAGAAGCGAAATTTTATTGATGAAATGGTCCTGGAAAAATTGCAAAGTTTGCGTTTGCCGCCTTCCCCTAAATCGGATGATGCCGAATTTATTCGCCGCGTTTATCTCGATACGATTGGAGTCTTGCCGACCATGCGGGAAACCAAAGAATTTCTCGCGGATAAATCTTCCAAAAAACGTGACGCGCTCATCGAGAAACTTTTGCAGCGGCCTGAGTTTGTGGATTACTGGACCTACAAATGGTCGGACCTGCTTCTGGTCAACAGCAGAAAATTAAAACCGGGCGCCATGTGGTCTTATTACAATTGGATTCGCGGAAACGTCGCTGCCAATACACCGTGGGACAAATTTGTGCGTCAAATCATGACGGCGGAAGGAAGCACCCTCGAAAATGGCGCGGGAAATTTTTATGTCCTGCACGAAGATCCGAAAGCTCTCATCGAAAATACCTCGCTTGCGTTTCTCGGCATGTCGGTGGCTTGCGCCAAATGTCACAATCATCCCATGGAAAAATGGACCAACGATGAATATTTTGGTTTCGCCAATCTGTTCGCCCGTGTTCGCGCTAAAAACGGTTCCGGCGGCGATGGCGATAATATTATTTTTGTCGCATCGGAAGGCGATTTAGTTCAGCCGCGCACCGGCAAACCGCAGCCGCCCCGTCCGCTGGAAGGAAAAACTTTACCGATGGAGTCGCCCACTGATCGTCGCGCCGCCCTGGCCGATTGGCTCGTCTCACGCGACAATCCTTACTTCAGCCGCGCCATTGTCAATCGCGTTTGGGCCAATTATTTCGGCGTCGGCCTGGTCGAAAACGTGGATGATTTGCGTGTGACCAATCCCGCCAGCAACGAAAAACTTTTATCCGCCGCGGCCCATTATCTGGCTGACCAAAAATTCGATTTGAAAGCATTGATGCGCGCAATTTTGCAATCGGAAACCTATCAGCGCACCAGTCGGCCTCTGCCGGAAAACGTGGCCGATACTCGTTTTTATTCTCGATATTATCCGCGCCGTTTAATGGCCGAAGTGATGCTCGACGCGATTTCACAAGCCACGGAAAAGCCGTCTGATTTTAAAGCAGGCGCCATCGTGGATAAAGGTCCGAGCGCCGCCACGTATCCAAACAATTTGCGCGCGTTGCAATTGCCCGATTCCAATGTGGATTCTTATTTTTTAAAATCGTTTGGCCGGCCTGAACGGGAAAAAACCTGTGAATGTGAGCGCACCGCCGAGCCGAGCATCTCGCAGGTTTTGCATCTTGCCAATGGCGACACCATCAATAAAAAATTGGAAGCCAAGGATAATCGCATCGCCAAATGGCTCGCCCAAAAAACGCCGGACGAAAAAATTCTGGATGAAATTTATTTAAGCGCGTTGGCCCGCCCGCCGTCTGAATC
>JALYXC010000104.1 GCA_030947315.1 Verrucomicrobiota bacterium
AACAAGCCGCGGCCATTTCCACCGTTTTTTCTTTTCTCGCCACCATCAGCACCTTTGTCCGCCATTCCCGCGATACAATTGGCGGCTCGGATTTATTTTTTTAATCAGTTCCTGCATGGGCGTTCCAATCGGCGTTTATTTTTTGGAACAAACCAGTGAAAATTTTTTATTTCATTTGCTTGGATTTCTCATGCTGCTGATTGCGGCTCGAGAATTTTTTTTTACGAAAGAACAAACAAATATTCCGCACGGCTTGACCGTTCCCTTGGGATTATTCAGCGGCAGTCTCAGCGGCGCATTTAATCTGGGCGGCATTCCCACCGCGGCCTACGCCTACGCGCATCCGTGGAGTCAGGGACAAATCATGGCGTTTTTGCAAGTGGTGATTACATCGAGCTGCCTCATCCGGCTGATTTGTTACAGCCAGGTTGGTTATTTCCGGGAATTTTCCTGGAGGCAAGGTGCGCTGCTGGCGATTCCACTTTACGCCGCAATTTGGCTCGGCCATTTTTCGATGAAGCGCATTCCTCCAAAAAAAATGCGGCAAGGAATTTTTATTTTTATTGGCGTGACGGGTTTCTATTATCTTTTTTGGCATGGCGCAAAATGAGTTGGATTCCTCAAAATGAGTTTTAAATTTTTCGTTGGAATGATTGATGAATTGCTGGGGGCATTGCAGAAGATTAAATCCACAGATTAAAAATATTTATGCCAAAAAAAGAAATCCGACATCCTGAAAAAGAAAAAAGCACCGGCGCCTATTCTGCCGCGGTGGAAATTGATGGCTGGGTTTATGTGAGTGGACAAGGGCCGCTGGATTCAAAAACCGCGCAACCGATTCGCGGCACCATTGAAGACGAAACGAAACTCACGTTGACGCATGTGAAAAAAATTCTCGAAGCGGCCGGATGCACGCTCCATGACGTCGTTAAAAGTACGGTGCATCTCGCGGACATCGAAGATTTTGATCATTTCAACGCGGCGTATCGCGAATTTTTCAAGGAGGTTGCAGTTCTGCCCGCGCGAACCACGGTGCAATCGAAATTGTGGAACGGAATTCAGGTGGAGATTGATGTCGTGGCGAAAAAAACGTAAGCCAGTAATCCGTTCGATTGGAATGAATGTTTGAACCGTATGACTTCATGCAACTGTTCCCGGAGCTTTACTTTCGGATTAGGAAGCAAACGATCCATTTTTAGTCATGGGCTGTTGTCGGTTTTACTGTTTCAATATAAAAAACAAAAGCTTTTAAAAACGCTCTGGACAAAGCCCATCCAAGATTTTACCGTCTCAACCATGTACCACGATATATTGCAAAACTGCAATATGATACAATGTTAGGTCACTCGCATGGCCCCGCTACAAAAGTCCGCTGTGACGTTGCGCATCATGGGAGATGACCTCATCCCAGATGAGATTACAAAGCTGCTCGGAGCTTCGCCGACTCACGCCGAGACGAAGGGTGATAGAATCGTTGGCAAGAAGACGGGCCATGTAAGGTTTGCCAATGCCGGGATGTGGCGACTCTGTGCTTCGGACTGCGAGCCTGAAGATATGGACGGACAGATTAAGGGGATATTGAGTCAGATGACCGCAGACCTTAGTGTTTGGCAGAGCATCACGAAGAAGTATCACGCTGATTTGTTTTGCGGCTTGTTCATGCGTGGCAGCAATGAGGGGCTGACGATTTCTTCGCAGTCGCTAGCCGCTTTGGGAGCGCGAGGCATCGAGATGGGTTTGGATATTTATGCCGGAGACGATGACGATGATAAGACAAGCACCTAACCATTCGCTGCAGCAAACGGCGGCGGGCCGTCGCGGTTGCAATCGATGCGCTTCGTGGCCGCCGTCCCTTTGGGATGATTCTGGCTCTTAGATTTATGAGAACCATGCGCTGAAAATTAGAACAACAGATAGGATGTTTCGCCTCGCGAAAGCGCGAACCTGGCCATCGCGCTCTAGTTGCAAGATAACGTCCTTGCCAGCCGGGTCGCTAAGCTTTATGCTTTAGGGCATCGTTCAACATTATGAAAAATTCCCTAATCGATCTTTCAAAAGAGAAAAGGAGGATTGTTGCATTGCGTAAATATGAGATCCTCGATACTCCGGCCGACGGCAGTTTTGATGACCTTACCGCTCTGGCCGCAAAAATGTTCAATGTTCCCATCGCAATTATCAGTCTGGTGGATACAGACCGCATCTGGTTCAAATCACATCACGGCCTGGAAATTGAACAAATAGACCGTAATCCGGGCTTATGCGCCTCGGCCATATTATCGGACGATCTTTACCTTGTTGAAGATGCGAAGAACGATCCGCGCTGCCTTGCAAATCCCTTGGTCGCCGGAGAATTTGGCTTGCAGTTCTACGCCGCCGCCCCCCTGCAAACGGCCGATGGAAACATAGGAACGTTTTGCATTTTGGATAAAAGACAACACTACATAAATACAGATCAGCAGGAAATGCTCAGGCAGATGGCCAGGATTGTGATGAAAGAAATAGAATTGAGGCTTCAGTCACGCACTTTGATTAGAGAGTATCAGGAAAAATTAGAAGCACTGGAGCGAAGCACGGCCAACCGGGAAGGGGGCGGAGTTGCGGAGGGCCAGAAGTAATCAGGACCATTGATGCATGTCTTGATTCGGGGGGGGCGCTGGAACTACACGACGAGGACTTGTGAGCATTGTTTAGCGCGGCTCCCATTTCGAGTCCTCGGTCTCAGCTCTTATCCGTTAGCCTGCATTTTATATGAAACTGACCAATGACAGTTATATCATCTTGATTAGCACCAAAAACTTCACGGAGCGTTATTACCGCGACAAGACCGGCTGGTTAAAGGTCAGCGCGCGGGGCCGAAAGTTCCGAATGACGGCCGAGCAGATTCTGAATCATGTCCTGCCTGCGGTAGCCGGCATTAAACCAAACTTAACTATTAAGGTGGAACATCACGACTCACTTTCAAAATGAACAAAGCGGAATGATTTGACGATTGAAGGTTTAGAGTGTAAAAGCAATGCGTGAATCGAAGCTATCATTTTTCAATCTTGAACCGTTTACAAACCCAATTTTCAAAAAACAAGTCATTTTTCCATCTACAACAACGTTGGCTCAGCTTTTTGTGTGGAGGCCTGACGGTGTTTTGCTGTCAGCGGGCTGCGGCGGTGGATGCGTCTCTTGCGATACCCAAGCCAGGCGATCACACGCTGCGGATTCTTTCTCCGAACTTGCTTGAACTGGGCCTCGTCAACACAAAGCAACCCAACCCGGCGCGGGTGGATAGTTGGGATTGGGTGAACGCCCAGGGAATTTTTGTTCCGCCCAACCTGTCGAGCGTTAGGGTGATCGTGAATGGTCAAACCAATAATGTGACGGGAGTTGGTTTCAAACGCCGCCCTCTCTATGCGCCTTTGGATGTCTGGGATGTGCGGATTGGGAATTATCTTTACCTCCAGGTAAGTAGTCCCATTTCCGAGGGCCAGTCGGTTCAAGTGGTTAATGATGGAACGGTATGGTCCACAAATATGGAGTTCGCGACTGTGACGGACCCATTTCGTTACAGCCCGGCGATTCATGTTAATCAGGAAGGTTACCTGCCGGGTTACCCAAAAAAGGCTAGTGTCGGTTATTACCTCGGGAACCTGGGTGAAATGGCGGTTCCGACCAATAGCTTTTCTCTCGTGAATGCCCAGAATGGCTCGACGGTTTATCAAGGCACGCTGACACTGCGCCGCGACGTGGGTTATACTTACACGCCGACGC
>JALYXC010000106.1 GCA_030947315.1 Verrucomicrobiota bacterium
GCATTGCTGTTCCCACTCGTCCGCCACGCTGGGAAATTGGCCGGAACAAATTTTCCCATATTCCAAATCGAGTTCTCGCAAAATGGTGGCAGCCAATTCCGCGCGATTGACATGTTGCCCGCTTTCAATTTTTAAAGACGTTGCGAGTTTGCGCAGATCGGCTGGAAATTCAGTCGCGCGCAAATTTACGTCCAGCCCGATTCCGAGAATGACATATTTGACGTGATCCAATTCCGCGCGCAACTCCGTCAAAATTCCGGCGACTTTTTTCCCGCAAATTAAAATGTCGTTCGGCCATTTAATTTCCGGCGTGAGATTCGTCTGCAACCGAATGGCGCGCGCCAAGGCAGTGGCGGCGGCAACCGTTAATTGTGTGGTGTTTTGCGGCAGGAAATCGGGCCGCAATAAAATTGAAAACCAGAGACCCTGGCGTGGCGGCGACATCCATTTGCGACCGAGTCGGCCGCGTCCTTTGGTCTGCGATTCGGCAAAAACAACTGCGCCTTCCTGCACGCCGTCGCGCGCGAGTTTTTCCATGACATCGTTCGTGGAAGTGGTTTCTTCAAAAACGCGAATGTCGCGCCCGATGATTTTTGTTTTGCCGAGGCGTGAACCCAGATCATCCGCATGCAAAACGTCAGGCACGTTGACTAGCCGATAACCGAGATGCGGACTGGCCGAAATATCGTAGCCAAGCAAACGCATTTCTTCGATGCGCGCCCAAATCGCGGCGCGGCTAATGCCGAGTTTTTGGGAAAGTTCCGCGCCGGAAACGGAGCCATCCTCGCTTTCGCGCAACGCTGTTAAAATTTTTGCGTCCAGAGACATTTTAAATCACCAATGGAGATTTTCGATTAGTGAGTAAGACTCAAAATTCAAAATCCAATCCAATATCCACAGCAGGCGCCGAATGGGTGATTGCTCCGACGGAAATAAAATCAACGCCGGTTTCGGCCATCGCACGGACGGTTTTTAAATTCACATTTCCGCTAGCCTCGGTTTTTGATTTTCGGGCGATCATTTTCACTGCGCTTCGCAATTCCTTCAGCGACATGTTATCCAATAAAATAATATCGGCGCCGGCCTTCACTGCTTGCTTCACCTGGTCGAGAGTATCCACTTCCACTTCAATTTTGAGGCGCGGATATTTTTTTCGGGCACGTTGCACGGCCGCGGCGATCGCGTTTGGAAATTCATTTTTCAACGTGGCGAGGTGATTGTCTTTAATTAAAATCATATCGTGTAAACCGAACCGATGATTTTTTCCACCGCCGCAAGCAACCGCGTATTTTTCCAACAGACGAAGTCCCGGCGTGGTTTTTCGGGTGTCGAGAATTTTTACATTTATTCCTGCCACAGCTTTGACAAATTTCGCAGCCAGTGTCGCGATGCCTGAAAGCCGCTGCACAAAATTCAGCGCGACACGTTCCGCAGTGAGAATAGCGGAGGCAGAACCTTGAATTTGTAACAAAACTTTTCCTTTGTTGACTCTTTGTCCATCAGAAACAAGCGCGCGAATTTTAATTTGCGGCGAAAGTTTTTTAAAGGCGGCTCTGGCCAGATCCAGACCGGCCACCACCAGCGGTTCACGCGCGCTCATGTTGGTTTTTATTTTTAAATTTTTTCCAATAGTCGCCCGCGTGGTGGCATCGCCGGCGCCGAAGTCTTCCGCAAAGGCAATGTTTAAAACGCGGCTAATTTCCTCAGAAGCAAGTCGTTTCACAAAATGGAGGCTAAACCAAACGGCAAAGCCTTAAATGAAAAATTTTTCGGGAGCGCAGCCGCCCCGGCTGCAGTTCGGCGCGCCTCGCGCCAAACCTCGCAAGCATCTGGTTGATCGGACAGTGGGTCTCTTCTCTCACCCGGCCATGACGAGACCGTCATTGGCGGCGCCCGAGGGGGTGCACTCCCATTTACAAGATGAGTTTTCTACAGAGCAAGATGAGTCGGCTTTTTAGGTTTTTTTCTTGCCAGTTCTAAAAAATTCCTTAAAGTTGGTCTTCCATCCTGAACCAATTAAGTCATCGCTGCGCACGACATTATGAAAAAAGAAATTTTGCTCAAACCGGAAAACGAGAACCAACGAACTCGTCGCTTTAAATTTATAACAACCTGGTTGGCTTTTTTATTAGTGTTGATGGCCAGCGGCGCCGCGCCGTTGCGCGCTCAATCCGCGCTCGACGGTTTCGATCCGAACGCGAACGACGCGATCCGCGTCGTCGTGCTGCAACCGGACGGCAAGATTCTTCTCGGCGGCGATTTTACTACGCTCGCACCCAACGGCGGCGCGGCGGTCACCCGTAATCACATTGCCCGGCTCAATTCGAACGGCACGCTCGACACTACGTTTAACCCGAACGCGAACGGTTCGGTCAATGCTATCGCCTTGCAGGCGGACGGCAAGATTTTGGTCGGCGGCGCGTTCAACGGTGCGAGCGGCATTGGCGGGCAGCCGCGCAATCGCATCGCGCGGCTCGATCCCGTCGTCGGCTCGGCTGATTCGTTTAACCCGAACGCGAACGGTGATGTCTATGCCATCGCGGTGCACGCGGACGGCAAGATTCTGGCAGGGGGACAGTTCCTGGGAGCGAACAGCATCGGCGGACAGACCCGCAACCGCATCGCCCGGCTCGATCCCGCCACTGGCGCGGCTGATTCATTCGATCCGAATGCAAACAGTGATGTCCGTGCAATCGTGGTGCAGGCGGACGGCAGGATTTTAGCGGGCGGCTTGTTCAACGGAGCGAACAGCATCGGGGGGCAGGCGCGGAACCGCATCGCCCGCCTCGATCCCGCCACCGGAGCGGCGGATTCGTTCGACCCTAATGCGAGCTTTTTTATTTCCTCCATGGCGGTGCAGGCGGACGGCAAAATTTTAGCGGGCGGCGCTTTCACGACCATCGGCGGACAGAGCCGGTTTTTCATGGCCCGGCTCGATCCTGTCACCGGAGCGGCTGATTCGTTCAACCCCAACGCGAATGGTTCTATCTCGGCCATCACCGTGCAGCCAGACGGCAGGATTTTAGTGGGCGGACAGTTTCAGTTTAATGGAGCGAACAGCATTGGCGGAGCGACCCGCAATTACATTGCCCGGCTCGATCCCACCACCGGAGCGGCGGATGCGTTCAACCCGAACGCGAACGGTCCTATCTATTCCATCGCGGTGCAGGCGGACGGTAAAATTTTAGCGGGCGGCGCGTTCAGCTCGCTCTCGCCCAATGGCGGGGCGGCGGTGGTGCGTAACCACATCGCCCGTCTGGAACCCGACGGCCGGCTCGATCGGACGCTCAGTTTCAGCACCATCGGAACCTCTGTTCTCGCCACCGCCGTGCAGGCGGACGGGAAAATTCTTATCGGCGGCGATTTTATCAGCGTCCAGGGCGTCACGCGCAACCGCATTGCACGATTGAACACGGACGGGACGCTCGAGGCGTTCAACCCGAACGCGAACGATACTGTCTCTTCAATCGCGGTGCAGGCGGACGGCAAGATCTTAGTAGGCGGCGCTTTCAACGATCTTGGCAACCCCGGAACGCCCAGCATCGGCGGAGGGGATCGCAACTTTATTGCCCGGCTCGATCCCGCGACCGGCCTGGCAGATTCGTTCGCCCCGGACGCGAACGGTACTGTGAATGCCATCGCGGTGCAAGCGGACGGGAAAATTCTTATCGGCGGCGATTTTATCAGCGTCCAGGG
>JALYXC010000119.1 GCA_030947315.1 Verrucomicrobiota bacterium
ACTTTTCCATCGGAAGCGCTGAGAGCGAGCGTGGGAAGTTGAGTGTTGAAAGTGGAAAATTGAGAATCGGTTTTGCAATTTCCGCCAGCGCAACAGCCATTGGCGTTTTCCGGTTTGCCTTGCGAGAGCCAATAAAATCGCGCGTCGGAACTGATGCAGATGGAAATTTCGCCATGCGTTGGACAAGTTCGTTTGAGAAAAATTTGCGCCGGTTCGCTATCGGTTTTCAAAACTTCAGCGGGGCAAATCGCATGGCATTTTGGACAACGGCTCGTGGTGCGTTTGAGAAGTTCGTGAGTTACGGTGGGAAAATTAAGATTCACAAATTTTCGCTTCGTGGATAAAGCGCGAGATATAAAACTGCCATTAATCCCGCAACAATAATTCCCGCGCCAGCCTGTTGAAATGTGACCGCGCTTCGCGCCAGATATACCGAACCCAGCACACATTCCAATATTCCGCGAGCAATGCCGATTTGAATCCAAGGCCGGTGTCGCACCGGATTTGTGGCAGCTACAACGTAACCAAATCCCATTGTTCCAACGACACATCCCCACATACTGATAAAATAACTAACTGCTGGAGGCAAATTTTGAAAATGAAAGGCACGTTCAATTTGAGTCGGTGTGAACATTAAAAATGCACCCAACAAAAACAAAACTGCCGCATCAAGAATTAATAAATATCGAAGGAGCGTTGTTTTCATAAATTTGATTTGTGGGAACGTATTAAAGAATAATTATTTTATCAGCGCACACCCAGCATATAAGACCGCAAGTCCAACGCCGACCAATCCGACCATAACAAACAGTACTAAGAAAATAACCTTCAACATGCTTAACGCGTCCGCCGCCGCTTCCGACCCTTCAAAAATTGGAACTGGAGGAGGCGAGCTGATTTCATATTTTGCTCCGCAATCTGGACATTTAATCGTTTTTTCGGTTCGGATGAAAACGACCTCATTCTCGCACTGTGGACAAAAAGCTCGGGAATTCATTACACAATTGGGTCCCCGTATTAAAAGCAAGCTAGCTTGAGCGGTAGATAGAAAAATTGGGAATATTCGATCATTTTAAAACAGTTTCGCCTGATTTCCCGCCATCGGTTTCAATCCCAATTTTGTAACTGAGTTCTGTGACGACGCGGCCTTGGTGAGGTCGCGGTTCATGGTTTCACTTTCAAACTTTCGCTGGTCGCCGCTTTGCGCTGGTGATTATCAAAACTCAAAAAATTCCGCGCGTCCAGGTGCATCGCACTGGCGATGTGCAGCAAATCAAACGCCCGGCATCCGCCTGCAGCGGTGTAGCGGGCCGAAAGCCGTTCCGCAATGTGATGCACCTCCGACCAGTCAACTGGAACAATCACCGTTACGCCGGAATCCAAGTCGGATTGCAAATCGGCCAATGCCTGATTGCATTCGGCTTGCGGAAAGCCTTTGTGTGGATGTTGTGCGTGCAGCCAAACTTGAAAACGCAAGGACTGGCGAAATTCAAACAGCAGCAAACCGGAAACGTGCAACGCTTCCGGCATGGTTTTGAAATGCGCCGCCGCCGCCGGAGAATTGTCTTGTCGTCGATAGAGAGCGCAAAGGAACGACGTATCCGGGTAAGCAATCAACCTTCTTCACCTTCCAATTCCGCCGCGCGCATTTCGGCGACTTCTTTGGCGGAAAAAATGCGGTCGCCCCACGTCTCTTTCAACCGCGCCATGATGTCGGGCTTGACGAGTTTGTGTCCGGCGGGCTTGGATAAAGGTGTAATCCGGGCAATCGGCCGCCCGTGCCGGGTGAGTTCGATTTCGTTGCCATTGCGAATCCACGCTTCAACGCGTGAAAAATCGTAACGCAAATCCCGGATGGTCGCAGTTTTCATTGTGATTCTATTTTGTATCACAAATTAAATTGTGTCAAGCGCGGCGGGACAAATTTTGATTCGTGAAACGCTAAAACAACCCCGCCTGATTTCCCGTCGCCGGTTTCAATCCTAATTTTTTGTAACTGAGTTCAGTGGCGATGCGGCCTTGCGCGGTGCGATTGAGATAACCTTCCATGATCAAATATGGCTCATAAACTTCTTCGATCGTGTCGGGTTCTTCGCCGACCGCGACCGCCAGTGAACCGACGCCGACCGGCCCGCCGCCAAATTTAACGATGATCGCTTCGAGAATTCTTTTGTCCATTTCGTCCAAACCATTTTGATCGATTTCGAGCATCGCCAAAGCCTGGTCAGCAATGG
>JALYXC010000135.1 GCA_030947315.1 Verrucomicrobiota bacterium
ATCATACTGGACAGCCTTATGACGTTGTGGAAAAAGCCTGCGACCGCGATAATTTTATGACGCCGGACGAAGCAAAAACTTTCGGGCTGGTGGACGAAGTGGTAAAATCACGGAAGGAAATCACCACGCTACCGGACAAAACTTCGGTGGTGACGCAGTAATTTTAGGCCGCAATGCTAAATTCGTAAATCGTAAATCATAAATCGTAAATTCCATGGCTCGTCCCACCAATATTACTCTTTGCAGCTTCTGCGGAAAATCTCATGCGGAAGTTAAAAAATTAATTGCCGGGCCGGGCGTTTTCATTTGCGATAATTGCATCACCCTTTGCAAAAGTGTGCTGGACAAAGAACTCGCCGTTGAAAATAAAAAAGCTCCGCCCAAACTTGATATTCCCAAACCATTTGGAATTAAGACCCGACTCGATCACCACTGCATTGGCCAGGAACATTCCAAAAAAACTTTGGCCGTGGCGGTGCATAATCATTTTAAGCGAATTTTGCAGGAGCCGATTTTTAAATCGGACAAACCGAAAGGAGAGGAAGCGGACGAAAGCCACGCTGAAGTTGAAATTGAAAAAAGCAATATTCTGCTGATTGGGCCGACTGGTTCAGGAAAAACATTACTCGCCCGCACTCTCGCTCAAGCGTTGGACGTTCCTTTTGCCATTGCGGACGCCACCACTTTGACCGAAGCGGGCTACGTCGGCGAAGATGTGGAAAATATTATTTTGCGCCTGCTGCAAAATGCGGATTACGACGTGAAACGCGCTCAAATGGGCATCATTTACATTGATGAAATTGATAAAATTGCGCGCAAAACGGAAAATGTTTCCATCACCCGCGATGTTTCCGGCGAAGGCGTCCAGCAGGCGTTGTTGAAAATTTTGGAAGGAACCATTTGCAATGTTCCCCCGCAAGGCGGACGCAAACATCCGCAGCAGGAATATATTCGCGTGGATACGAGCGGCATTTTATTTATTTGCGGCGGCGCGTTTATCGGTTTGGAAAAAATTATTCAACGTCGCCTCGGTCATCGCGTCATGGGCTTTAGCGCCATTGAGCAAGGACATAAAGTTTCCTCCGTGGACCGCGACAAAATTTTGAAATTTGTCGAGCCGGAAGATTTAATCGGCTACGGTTTTATTCCCGAATTTATTGGCCGGTTGCCGATGACCACCGTTTTGGAAGAGTTGACGGAAGACCAACTGGTTTCGATTTTGACCGACACCAAAAATGCGTTGACCAAACAATTTGCCAAGCTCATGGCGATGGAAGGCGTGGAACTGGAATTTACCGCCGACGCGCTTCGCGAACTTGCCGCCCAAGCCATAAAAAAAGGAACAGGCGCGCGTGCCTTGCGCAGTCTTTTGGAAAAATTAATGTTGGACGTCATGTATGACATTCCCACCAGCGAAGATATTCTGGCGGTGAAAATTACGCGCGCGGCTGTGCTGGGAGAATCTCCTCCACTGATCCGCCGCAAAAATAGTCAGGCCGCCGCGTGATTTGAGTGGCGATATTTCGAAGTCAAACCAACGGAATTATTTCGCGGCTTTTTTTGTTTTAATTTCTTTTTTCCAGGTACGTTTCGGCGCTTTGATGACGAGACCTTTTTTGATGGCATTGGCCGTGACGCGAATGTAACGCACTTCACCATTCACAATCGCTTTGACCCGTTGCAGATTCGGCATAAAACGCCGTTTGGTAATGGCCGTCACATGCGTGCCGATGCCCCCTTTTTTCTTAGCTTTGCCGCTGCGCCAGATATGACTGCCTTTGATGGGGCCGACACCGGTTAATTCACAAATTCTCGCCATAAAATTCTTTTTGAAATTTAAATTTTTAAAAATAAAGGAGCGGAGAAAATAACCACCTGTCGCGGGAACACAAGGATTATTTCTGGAAAATCAGTTGACGCATTAAATCTCTATTTGTAAATTATATTTCTCTTTGGCATCCAAGGTAGCTCAATGGTAGAGCTCCGCACTGTTAATGCGGCTGTTGTAGGTTCGAGCCCTACCCTTGGAGCCACCTCGAAAACCCTTGTTTGCCATTGCCATAAATTTTTCTCTCCTCATAATGCCGCGCAGTTAATCCAAAGGAATATCTCGAACGCCAAGGCATGACCCCGGAACAACAGGCCCGCCAAGAAATTGATGCGATGCTCGTCGCGTCCGGGTGGATTATTCAGGATTACAAAATGCTGAATCTTTCTGCTGGCTTGGGAATCGCGGTGCGTGAAGTGCCGCTCACGAGCGGGCCTTGTGACTATTTGCTTCTGGTCAATCGCAAGCCAGTCGGCGTCGTTGAAGCCAAGAAAAAAGGCACAACCCTTTCGGC
>JALYXC010000138.1 GCA_030947315.1 Verrucomicrobiota bacterium
CCGACGGCCACGACGGAACCTGGGTCGCGCATCCCGGTTTGGTTCCCGTCGCGCTGCAAGCGTTCGACAAACAGATGCCGCAGCCGAATCAAATTTCCAAACAGCGCGACGACGTGAACGTGACTGCCGCGGATTTATTGAAAATTCCAGAAGGAACAATTACCGAAGAAGGTTTGCGCGGAAATATTCGCGTCGGCATTCAATATCTGGAAGCGTGGCTCGGCGGCAACGGTTGTGTGCCGCTTTACAATTTAATGGAAGACGCGGCGACGGCGGAAATCTCGCGCTCGCAAGTTTGGCAATGGTTGAAATACGGCGCCGCTCTTTCTGACGGAAGAAAAATTACGCCGCAATTCTATGATGAAATTTTGCCGCAGGAACTTGCGCGCATTGAAAACGAAATCGGCAGCGAGCGATTTCAAAAAGGCCATTTTAGCGAAGCCACGAAATTGTTTTCGGAAATGTCGAAGAGCGATTCATTCGCCGAATTTTTGACGCTGCCTGCTTACGAGTTGATTGATTGAGAATTCATCATGGAGGCTGGAAGGCGAGAGATTCTATGACGAGACCGCCGTTCGGTGAAATTTGGGCGGGAAAAATTCCATTCTGTATGGATTTAATTTCCCATCTTGGCCAGTTCCTCATCGGCGCGCTCGGTAAGCCAAGCGTTGATGAGACTTTGGTAGGGGACACCGGCGCGGTTCGCCATTCGCCGAACTTTGTCGAGTGTCACCGTCGGCACGCGCAAAGAAATGGCCTCGCGCGTCGGTTTCAGATTGGGAAAAACCGCGCGTTGCGCCTTGGACAAATCGGCGTCGGCCCAATCAGTCGCCCGCGCTTCTTTAACGTATTGGATTTTTTTCGGCATACCATTTCCTTTCACGCCGGCTCATGGGCCGGATTGAGATCACCCGCAACCGGGTCTCACGCATCGTAAACGCACACGCCAACAAACGACCCTCGTCGGTATGACCAAAAGCCAGCCAGCGCTGTTCGCGATCACTATGTTTCTCATCCTCTAAAACTTTCGGTTCGTTCAAAAACAATTCTTCAGCTTCACGGATCGAGACTTGATGCCGGGCGCGGTTCTTTTCTAAATTGCCGCGATCCCATTCGAAGCCAGTGATCGCGCGCAAGTCAAGCATTCGCCATGAAATGTATATTCATTAGACATACACGCAAGGAGAATTGTGCGGCAAGAGGACATTGCGGCAATTTTGCCTTTCAGTTATGCTTGGCAGAATTATGGCCGACTTTCTTGAATTCACTTTGAATGGCCGCCTTGTTCGCGCCGAAAATATTTCTCCCAATACAACGCTGCTGGAATTTCTTCGCGCGTCCGGCCAAACCGGTTCAAAGGAAGGCTGCGCCGAAGGCGATTGCGGCGCGTGTTCCGTTGCCATCATTGACCGCGATTCCGCAGGAAAACCAACTTATCGCGCGATCAACAGTTGCCTCATTCCAATTTGTTTGCTCGCGGGCCGAGAAATTATTTCAATCGAAGGCATCGCGCAGGGAAAAAACCTTCATCCAGTTCAACAAAAAATGGTCGAGTGTCACGGTTCGCAATGCGGTTATTGCACACCCGGTTTTGTGATGTCGCTGTTCGAGGGATTTTACCGAAATGATTTTGAAAATGCGCAGGAAATTGACGATCAACTTTGCGGAAATCTTTGTCGTTGCACCGGCTATCGTTCCATTGCCGAAGCGGCGAATGCAGCTTTCGCTCCGGAAAATTCGCGCGAAGATTTTTTTGCAACTCGATTAAAAAATTCCGCGCCACATCTTGATCCGATTCAATACGCCAGCGAAAACGAAAAGTTTTTTCGTCCAACTTCTCTGGATGAATTGCTCGGCTTGATTAAAAAATTTCCCGATGCGCGTCTCATTGCCGGCGCGACGGAACTCGGTTTGGACATCACGAAAAAATATAAAAAATTTCCAACGCTCATTTCTGTTGAAGCCATTCTCGAATTAAAAACAATCCATTGCGACAATTCCAAATGGACCATTGGAGCCGCGGCGACTTTGACTGAAATTGACGACGTTGTTGGCGAGGAAATTCCAGCATTGCGAAAAATGCTGCGCGTCTTTGGATCGCGGCAGATTCGCAATCGCGCCACGATGGGCGGAAATATCGTCACTGCTTCGCCGATTGGCGACAGCGCGCCGGTTCTGCTTGCGCTGGATGCGAAAATCGTTCTGGTTTCGCGCGATGGCGAACGAATTATTCCGATCGAACAATTTTTTATTTCGTATCGAAAAACGGCTTTGCGCGATGGAGAAATTTTGAAGGCAATTTTAATTCCGCATACAAATTTTCCCGATGGAATCACGCAAAAAAGCGAATGGTTCAAAGTTTCCAAACGCCGCGAAATGGACATCAGTACGGTTGCCGCTTGTTTCAACATTGAACTTGATTCGCAAAATAGTGTTCGCCGCGCGCGGCTTGCTTTCGGCGGTGTTGCCGCAATGCCTTCTCGCGCTGTGAAAACAGAACAGGCTTTGCTCGGAAAATTTTGGAATGCGGAAACCATTTCGGCTGCGCTGCCAATTCTTGAAAAAGAATTTAGCCCGATTTCTGACGTGCGCGGCGATGCTCAATATAGAAAAAATCTCGTCACAAGTTTGCTGGAAAAATTCTTTCATGGCGAAACTCAGGAAGTTTTCGCGCAAAAAATTATTCCTGAAAATAAATCTTCCACTCGTCCATTGCCTCACGAAAGCGCGCACAAACATGTCACTGGGGAAGCGATTTATACCGATGACCAAACGGCTGGGAAAAACATATTGGAGGTTTGGCCGATTTGTTCGCCTCATGCTCATGCAAAAATTTTGAAACGCGACGCAACTCTCGCGCGACAAATGCCCGGCATCAAAGCGGTGCTACTGGCTGAAGATATTCCCGGCGCAAATGATGTCGGCGCAATCCGGCACGACGAAATTTTGCTGGCGGATAAAGAAGTTTTATTTCACGGCCATCTCGTGGCGTTGGTTGTTGGAGAAACTCAAGCGGCCTGCCGCGCTGCTGCCGAAAAATTTGTGGTTGAATACGAACCACTTCTTCCGATTTTGAAAATAGAAGATGCCCTCGCGCAAAAAAGTTTTCACACGGAACCAAATTTTATTCGACGCGGCGAAATAAAATTTGCTTTGCAAAATTCTCCCCTCACGCTTGAAGGCGAATTTTCTTTTGGCGGTCAGGAACATTTTTATCTCGAAAGCCAGGCGGCGTGGGCCGAGCGCGGCGAAGATGGCTCAATGCTCGTTGTTTCTTCCACGCAACATCCTTCGGAAGTTCAACACATCATCGCGCATCTGCTTCATAT
>JALYXC010000147.1 GCA_030947315.1 Verrucomicrobiota bacterium
TGACTGAGTTCCTCGCCCAGAGCGCGAAGAGACGCTTCGCTCTGTCCCTGACCTTCCACACAGAGCGAAGCCTTCCCGCGCGCATCTCGAGAAAACGTCACCACCACCCCATCTCGTGTTACGGAAATTTTTTGGTCGCGCGCAAGCTGGCCGGTGACGAGTTCGCTTTGCTCGATTTCCAGATTGATTCGTTTCGGCGCGACAACTGGTGTTTCAACAAATTGTGATCGCGACGTAACTTCTTCAACCGCGACGTATCCGAGGGAAGTGGCCGCCGCGACAACGGCCGCGCTGAACGCCGGCCACGCGGCAATCACGACTGGAGTTAAAATACAAACACAGCTCATATTATTTATTCCAGGTTTGATAAAATTCTTCTGCAATGTGCTTCCCTAAAATCGACTCTGTTTCCCGGTTCGCTTTCAGGTGAATTTGCTGATGAATTTCAGCCTTTTCCTTCTTAGAGAAAAAGGAATTCGCATCCAAAACTCGATATTTCTCCAGCGCATTCCAATGAACATCTTTGATTTTAAAAAGAAGTTCTTTTGGCAAATTCCGAGTGCGCAGAATTGAATCCAAACAAGCCAAACTGCCATCTTGAACTAAACACGCGTAATGTCGTTCATCACCCAGAATGATTTGCATTTGCCGATGCAGTTCCCTCTGAGCTTCCGTCCGTTGAATTTGAAATTGTTCATCGAGCGAGCCGCCGTCGATTCCATATTCCTCAGTGTATTTTTTCCAAAGTGCTAAGATGTTCTGAAATTCAAGCGAGCTTAAATCCGCGGGTTTCGTAAATTGTTTAACCAACTCGGCTGCGGATGAATTATGATTGCACTCTTGCATCTTTCATTTCGACAAAGCATTTCGGAAAAGCTCACGCGGAAATTTTCAGGGCCGGTAAAAAGCGAATTGCATCCAAATCAAAATTCCAAAAAAAAGTGGGATGACGAAATAAATAAATTTGTGAATCCCCGAGAGGTGAAGATTCGATTTCAAAACGCAAAGCGAGTAAGTAATTCCGACGACGGCTGCAATAGGAATGACCAATTGAAACGCATCAATTTGCAGGAATTCCCGGAGTGGAACTGCCAATGCGACCAGCGACAACGCCACCAAAAGAAAAAACAAAATCGGACTGAAAACATTGTGATTTATTCTGGAAAATCTTCGGCCTGACCAAACTAACAACTTCAGGACAATTCCTGAAATGAATAAAATTAACGCCAACTTCCAAAAAATTACCGTGAAAAAAAATCCCACGATGACGGCCACAAACAAGCCGCCGCTATTTCCGGTATCTTTTAAACCAATAAAAAAACTTTTGAAGTCCATTTAAAACTCCATTCGCCGACGCTCGTTTTCATTGGTGGATGTTCGCGCGACGCTCGCATTGCGGGCGCGACCATCCGCCCAACTTCGCAGGCGATTGATTTGTTCATCCATCGTTTTTGAAAGTGGAACCGTTTCGCGGACGGCAAACAAAATATGTTCGGTCGTCAATTCCTCTCCGGCGGAAAAGGCATCGTAAAGCGCGCTGATGATCGCCTCTTCAATTTCCGCGCCGCTGTATTCCTTGCTGCTAGCGGCGAGAGATTTGAGATCAAAATTTTGTGGAGCGCGTTTTCGTTTCGCCAGATGAATTTTAAAAATGGCTTCGCGCTCTTCCTCGCTCGGTAGATCTACAAAAAAGATTTCGTCCAAGCGGCCTTTGCGCATCAGTTCCGGCGGAAGTTGTGAAATGTCATTCGCGGTCGCGACCACAAATACCGGCGCGGTTTTATCAGAAAGCCAGGTGAGAAACGTTCCGAAAACGCGCGCGGTTGTTCCGCCGTCCGTCGCGCCAGAGCCTTGCGAACCGGCGAACGCTTTATCAATTTCGTCCACCCAAAGAATGGCCGGAGCGACCGATTCAGCAACCGCAATGGCGCGCCGGACATTTTCTTCCGACGAACCAACAAGACTGTTGAACATTCGTCCCATGTCGAACCGCAGTAACGGCAATTGCCATAAACTGGAAACCGCTTTTGCCGATAAACTTTTCCCGCAACCTTGCACGCCGAGCATCAAAATTCCTTTTGGCGCGGGCAAACCAAACTCGCGCGCTTGCGCCGAAAACGCCACGACGCGTTTGTCGAGCCATTCTTTCAAAATATTCAAACCGCCGACGTTCGAGAATGTTTCATCCGTGGCGAAATAATCGAGCAATCCGCTTTTGCGAATGATCTGTTGCTTTTCTGCAAAAACTTCATTCACATCTTCGCCGCTCAAACGTTCATCTTTGACAATAATTTTCGCGAAAACATTTTCCGCTTCGCCCAGCGTCAGGCCGAGCGCGGCTTGCAACAGACGTTCGCGACCCGCTTCGTCCAAATCAATTTTCACCTGCCGAAATTGTTTTACGTCTTCAATGATTTTATCGAGCAGCACGCCGAGATCGTCGCGCGTCGGGAGGGGAAAATTGAGCAGCGTGATTTCTTTTTCCAACTCGGTCGGAATTTCCATCGTCGGCGAAACCAGAATAATCGTTTTAAAACTGTTCTTTAGATGAATGGCGATTTCCTTGAGCTTGCGAATGATGGCGAAATTATTTCGCGTGAGGAACGGATGAAAATCTTTGAAAATAAAAATGGCCGGCTCGACTTGCTCAATGACTTGATCGAGCGCGGTCAACGGATCCTTCGTTGCAGCATTGCGATTCTTTTGAGATTGAATGGAAGTTCCGGCGGGAACGAGACCGGTCGTGTAGCTCCATTCAAAAACTTTTTTCTGACGCGCCGCCGCAATCTCGACCACCATGTTTTGCACGCGCATTTCCTCGCTGGAAACGACGTAGAGAATCGGGTAGCGCGCGCGAATTAGTGTTTCAATTTCTTTTTTCAATTTCATTTATTTTATGATCGGGTAGCACCTGCCTCCGGCGGGTGCGAACCCGGCAGAAGTTTTTTTACGCACCCGCCGGAGGCAGATGCTACCCACGTTTTTTCACGTGCCGAGTGATGAGATTGTGTCATGCGTTGCTTCATCAACTTATTTTCTGGATCAAGCTCGCTCAAAACCGCCGCCATTTCCGGCGTAATGTTGTGGGCTAGAATTTTTCCATCGGGCAACACAAGCAGTTCGCCTTCTTCAAATTTTCTTTGGCTGGAATTCATTCAATCAAATTTAATTCGTATTCGCGAGCAATTGCGTTTGCAAAATCCGTTTCGGCGCAAGAAGTGGTACCGCGCAGTTCGACATGTTTATGCGCCTTCCGTGCGGGCCAAAAGCCGGTGCGCAAATTTACTTTTACTCTGGGCAAATTTTCGCCGAACCATTTCGCAATCGGTTTCCAGCAGCATTCGACATGGCCCGGCATCACTAAATGTCGCACGATCAACTCGCTGTTTTCATTTGCCCACAACAAATTTTCGCGAACGATTTCATTGTAGTTTGGCACGCGCGCCAACCGTTGCGCGCAGGCGTCGTTGCCGAATTTATAATCCGCGACCCAGATATCGAACATGCTGTCGAGAAGCTCGCGGGTTTCGGCAGAGCCATGCGCGTTTGTTTTCCAAATCAACGTTGCATCGTCCGGGAGCAGCGAAACAATTTCAAGCGCATCGGGAAGGTGGATGCTCGGTTCGCCTCCTAGAATCATGACGCTGCTCGCACCGTTTTTCAGCGCGCGAATCGCTCGTTCGCTGATGGTGTGTTTGTCTAAAATTTCGCCCGCATTCGGATTCCAACTCTCTTTTCCGGTAATGCAAAATGAGCAGCGAAGATCGCAACCGCTGAGGGCGATTGCGAAAGTCGGGATGAGTTCGAGTTCGTCGGAGACTTCAATTTGCGCTGAAAAAAATCGGGCGCCCGCCCCTGCGTGACAAAGACCTTGTTCGCCAGTGAGACGATTGACGCCGCAATGA
>JALYXC010000156.1 GCA_030947315.1 Verrucomicrobiota bacterium
CGAGATAGCGGTCGTAACAATCGCCGACGGAGCCGCGTGGAATATCGAAATCTAAATCGGCGTAGCAAAGATAAGGAAGGGCTTTGCGCAAATCGTAATCAACGCCGCTGCCGCGCAAGTTCGGGCCGGTCAATCCGTAATCAATCGCGTCTTCTTTGGAAATCACGCCGATGTCGCGCGTGCGATCAACGAAGATACGGTTGCGCGTCAGCAATTTTTCCGATTCATCAAAATTGACGACAACTTCGTCGAGAAATTTTCGACATTGTTCGACCCAGCTCGCGGGCAAGTCGCGAGAAAGTCCACCGATGCGCGTGTAAGTCGTGGTGAAACGCGCGCCGGTCAACGCTTCGATCAGATTATAAATTTTTTCTCGCTCAGTAAAGGTGTGGAGAAAAACGGTGAGCGCGCCGACATCCATTGCGAACGCGCCGAGACCGAGCAAGTGCGCGGAGATGCGGGCGAGTTCGCAGCAAATCACGCGGATATATTGGCAGCGCGGCGGAAGTTGTTTGTCGATGCCCATCAACTTTTCCACGGCGAGGGCGTAGGCGACGTTGTTGGCGAGCGGCGCGAGATAATCCAGTCGATCCGTGTAAGGAATGAACTGGGTGTAAGTCATGTTCTCGGCGATTTTTTCGTCGCCGCGATGGAGATAGCCGACGTCGGGAATCGCCTTCGTGATGATTTCGCCGTCGAGTTCGAGAACGATCCGCAGCACGCCGTGTGTCGCCGGATGCGACGGCCCCATGTTCAAGACCATTTTCTCGGTCTGCATGTCGGGCAAATCTTCGTTGGGCGAACCGACTGGAGCAGAATAAATCGGTTGCGCTGCCGCAACACGCGCTGCGGGATCACGAAATTGAATTTCTTCAGTCGTCGCCATTTATTTTTTCCTGCGCGATTTTTTCGGCGGTTCTTCTTCGACAACGGGTGGCGGTCCACCTTGACCTTGAATAACCAAGCCTGTGATTATCGGCTTATCTTTATCTGGTGAAACTTTTCCTGGCACAATGGATTTGGCAACCGGGTGCGCTTCAATCTCAATTAATTTTTTGTTTCGTGGATCAACCCAAAGCATCAACCCTTCCAGCGCGCGCGCACCGAGCAAAACGTAATCGCCTTTTTCGGCAAAAACGATTTCATCAATAGTTTCCCGCTGACCCACGCGAACCAAAGCGTAGCCGACGTCGCGATAAACCAGTTGTCCATTCGCCATTTGAAAGGCCTGGCGTTTCTCCGCTTTGACTTCGATTTGTTCGAGTATTCGACGAGGAATCCAAGTCGCCTCGCTGCCAGTGTCCACCAATAAACGAGGGATCGTTACCGACTTTTCGCGGTCAACATGATTTTTAATTAGGCAACCAACGGTAAATGTTCCCATTATTTTTTCTCCGTTTTTGCAATGGGCCTCAGTCCACGCGAATGGCCGTGCAAATCTTCGTTCGGCGAACCGACCGGAGCAGAATAAATCGGTTGCCCTGCCGCAACACGCGCTGCGGGATCACGAAATTGAATTTCTTCAGTCGTCGCCATTTAATTCTGCCGCTGATGTCGAATTCGTTTAGTCAACTTAACTATTCCAAATGTGTTACTTGCGATCAGACCAAAAATCGAAAGTCTAATAAGTAACGCATCGCGATCCATTGAAGCCCTTTCGCGCAACCAAGATTGCTTGTTTTCCGCTGACGGATTTTTTCGCCATTCCATAAATGCCTGTATCGCGCTCCGTTTTTTTATGCAAATGGACGAACTAATTGACAGCACCAAAAAAATTTCTACGACGATCAAAAAAATAAGCATCGCTTTCATTTCGATTTTTTTGGTTTTGGCAAAGTGGTAACGATCAATGTAACTCTCGTTCCCGGTTCTAATTTCCCCGGTTCCAACGGAATAAAAACTTTTCCATCCCAAATCGCTTTGAATTTTAGCGTCATGATTCCTTCTTAATCGCCCCCGGTCCGAAGGCTTTGCCGTGAGCTCCTTTCACATCTTTGTACCTCATGCCAGTTCCGCTACGTTGTCATCCTCGTATTTTTCAATGAGCACTCCTAGAACTTCCATCAGCGAGGCGAGGGGATGATTTTCATTTTCGCCCACTTCGTCCACAAGGCGGTCGAGCAGCTTAACAAGCTGGCGGTATTCACGTTCGTTGTGTGGCACACGCAAGGTCGGCTCGACTTGCGGCCACGCTTCAAAGGCTTTTTCAATTTGTGCACTGGACATAAATTATTTTTCTTTCCATTTGCCGGCATCGTATTCGGCGTGAGTCAGCACCGCGCGAATATACACTTTGCGCCGATTATAATGAATCGCGGCAACCAAACGAGCTTTGTTGCCGCCGATGTTAAAAACCGTCAACCCGCCAACTTGATCCGCGTGCGGAAACATACGCCGAAGTTCCGCAGAATTCGGCGGACTATTTCGTTTCAATGCGCGATACCAATGAGTCAAACCGCTGGTCGCCGTCGGATGCTTCTCTGCAAATTCATTCAATCGTTTGCGCGTGATAATGTGCATTAAGCTTCTGTCATGTTTTGCCGCGCATAAATTATTTTTTCTCAATCGGCCCCGGTCCATGCGAATGGCCGTGCAAATCTTTGATGTCCGTGCGGCGCTCGACGCGATTCGTCGTTTCCAACGCATCAGTTTCCGGAATACGAATACGCGGTTCGCGAGCAATGGTGTCCTTGCCGCCAGCAATCGTGACAAAGGGGCCGCCTTCCATCGGAGCTTTGTTCGTGAAAGCGACGTCGGGCATTTCGCTCGGTTTGCCGGCGAGCGGAAAATCTTTGCGCAATGGAAAATAGGGATAACCGTCCCACATCAAAATGCGGCGCAGATCAGGATGCCCGCGAAAACGAATTCCCATCATGTCGTAAATTTCACGCTCGTGCCAATCGGCGGTGCGCCAGACATTGCTGATGGTCGGCAACTCGGATTTCTCCTCGCTCACGTCGGTTTTCAGACGCAAATGCGCGCGATGTCCGTAACCGTAAAGTTCGTAAACCAGCGTCCAACGCGGATCGTTGCCGTAATTATCCACGCTGCTGAGATCGACGAGATAATCGAAGCCCAATTCCTTTTTCGCGAACGCGCACACGTCCACGATTTTTTCCGCGTTAGAAAGCGTGATCGTGATTTCGCCGCGAAATTCTTTCGGAGCGGAAATCAATTCGCCGAATTTCTCCTGAAGTTTTTGGGCTAAATCGAGGGCAGTCATTTTCAAATTTTAACGCAAAGACGCAAAGACGCGGAGACGCGAGTAAAAATCTTCTTTGCGGCTTATCACCTTTGCGTCTTTGCGTTTAAGTTTTCACTTCAAATTCAGGTTTCGGCGTTCCTGGCTTGGCCGTTTCCGCCACGAGATGCGCATGTTCCGCGTCGCGCGGACGATAACGAATCGGTTCGCCGCCGATTTTATTTTGCAGCCGAATCAGCGCATCCAAAAGCGCTTCGGGCCGAGGCGGGCAACCGGCCACATAAACATCCACCGGAATAATATTATCCACGCCCTGCAAAACCGCGTAACTGCGATACATCCCTCCGGTCGAAGCGCACGCGCCCATTGCGATGACCCATTTCGGCTCCGGCATCTGGTCGTAAATTCTTTTGACGGCGAGCGCCATTTTGTAAGTGACCGTGCCGGCGACAATCATCACGTCCGATTGGCGCGGGGAAAACCGCATGACTTCCGAGCCGAATCGCGCGATGTCGTAACGACTCGCCCCCGCCGCCATCAATTCAATCGCGCAACACGCCAGACCCATTGGCATTGGCCAGACGGAATTTTTGCGAAACCAATTGAGCGCGGCATCAACGCGCGTCAGAACGACGTCGCCTTCGATTTTTGAATTGTAGCCGATTTCTTGACTGGTTTGCATTTGCATAAGTGCCCCGACATCTGAAAAATAAACGTCGTTTTTAACGGAGGCAAGTCATTTGTGAATTTTTTCACAAGCATGATTTAAGATTTAATTTTTACAATTTTAGGGGTTGACATTTATCAAAATGTTTTGCTATTTTCGCTTCTCAAAGTGAAAGCCAAAAAGCAGGTAATATTTTCGCGAAAGTCGCGAAAAAAATAACCCGCCTTAAAACTATGAAAACATTAACGGAAAACTTAAATCTTAAAACGCAAAATTTCTTTCTTGGCGCGGTATTATTCGCGCTGTTGGGGTTCGGCTCGACGGTTCAAGCC
>JALYXC010000173.1 GCA_030947315.1 Verrucomicrobiota bacterium
GTCATACCGGGCCGCTCTTCGATGACACGCGCCGAAAAT
The DNA here is from genome assembly GCA_030947315.1 of Verrucomicrobiota bacterium. Taxonomy (GTDB): domain Bacteria; phylum Verrucomicrobiota; class Verrucomicrobiia; order Limisphaerales; family CANJXF01; genus JALYXC01. The sequence goes on from JALYXC010000173.1 coordinate 40, forward strand.
ATTTGCATGACGCCGCCATGGCAAAATTTGGAAATGATCCTGCCGAAAAAATTTATTATCCCGATTTTCTCGCGGACTCTTTGGTGAAAGTTATTGGGCAAGCCGCGGCACAATTGCAACCCGCCGAATTGGAAACCGCCCTGGCGCGACGGGAAGGGCTTTCTTTCAATCGTCGTTATCACATGAAGAATGGAAAAGTAGCTTTTAATCCTGGCGTTTTAAATCCGAATATCGTTGGACCCGCCGGCCCGGTGGATCCTGATGTCGGCATTCTCCTGATTAAAAAACAGAAAAAATTTCTCGGCGGCCTGACCGTTTTTGCAGTGCATCTGGATTGCGTGGGCGGCACGCTTTATAGCGCGGATTGCGCGTATTACGTGGAGCAAACTTTGCGCAAGTCGCTCGGTGAAAAATTTATTTCCGCCTATGCCGCTGGAACCTGTGGCGATCTCAACAACATCAATGTAAACACAAATGAGTTGACCAAAGGTTACCCCGTCGCTGAAAAAATTGGCACGGCGCTTGGCCAGACTATCTTGCAGGAAATTCCAAAACTAACGCCAATTAAACAGCCGTCGCTGAAGATGCGCAGTGAAACGATCATTGTGCCTCTGCAGGAACCGACGCCGCCGCAAATGGAATTTGCGCGCACAAATATTTCTAAACTCACCGATTCTAAAACGCCTTTTTTCACTAAAGTCGAAGCCGTAAAATATTTGGATCTGGCCGAAAAAGGAAAAACATGGCCTTTGGAAGTTCAGGTGTTTCGCCTCGATTCAGAAACCGCTCTGGTCGGTTTGCCGTGCGAAATATTTGTGGAACTGGGCCTTGCAATCAAAGCCGCTTCGCCTTTTTCAAAAACCATCGTCATGTCCATTTGCAACGATCGTCCGAGTTATGTGCCGACAAAAAAAGCCTTTACTGAAGGAAGTTACGAGGTGACCAACGCGCGGGTCCAACCCGGCGTGGGCGAAACGTTGGTGGAAACCGCAGTCAAATTATTGAAAGAAATAAAATAAGTGGCGGAATATTCTTTTGCGGAAAGAAACGCCTGGGATTTTCCTGTAGTTGTAACTTTGCGTCGCGGGAAGTTGTATTTAGAAAACTCCGCGGGCCAAAACCTACGACTACAAACCTAAAACTTTCCGAGATTGCGAATCGCAGTGAAGTCATTTTAAAGTTGGCGCGCAAGATGAACGCAAATTTTAAAATCGCCGCGCTGGCCGGCGACGGTATTGGCCCGGAAGTAATGAGTGAAGCCATTAAAGTTTTGCGCGTTATTGAAAAAAAATTCTCCTTAAATTTCCACATCACCGAAGCTCCCGTGGGCTGGGCTGGAATTGACGCCGCCGGAAAAGCCTTGCCTGACGAAACACTCGCCCTTTGCAAAAATTCGGATGCGATTTTATTTGGCTCGGTTGGTTTGCCCGACCGCGATTCGACAATTCCAAAAGAACAACGGCCTGAACGCGCCGCGCTGCTCCGGTTGCGAAAAGAATTTTCTCTCTTCGCGAATCTGCGTCCGGTGCAGTTGCCCAAATCGCTCGCTCACGCCTGTCCATTGCGGCCTGAACGACAGGGCGATGGCATTGATATTTTGGTCGTGCGCGAATTGACGGGCGGAATGTATTTCGGTCAGCCAAAAAAAACCGACGAAATTTTTGAAGGCGATAAAAAATTTCATCGCGCCATTGACACGATGGTCTACACGACCCCGGAAATTGAGCGAATCGCGCATGTTGCTTTTCGAGCCGCAAAATTGCGCCGCAAAAAAGTCACGAGCATTGACAAGGCAAATGTTTTGGAAAATGGAATTCTCTGGCGCGAGGTCGTGACCAAAGTTGGAAAAAATTATCCGGATGTGACGCTGGAGCACATGTTCGTGGATAACGCTGCCATGCAATTACTGCTTCGGCCCACGCAGTTTGACGTGATGCTTTGCGAAAATATGTTCGGCGATATTTTGAGCGACGAAGCAGCCGCGCTGGCGGGTTCGCTCGGAATGTTGCCCAGCGCGAGTCTGGGAAATACGAGCGATGGCAAAACTTTTGGATTATATGAGCCGGCCGGCGGAACCGCGCCGGATATTGCCGGGAAAAATCTGGCAAATCCCATCGCGCAAATTTTATCGCTCTCGCTCATGTTGCAATATAGCTTTGGTTTAAATGATGCCGCGAAAGCCGTTGAAAACGCGGTTGGAAAAGCCATTGCTGCTGGAAATCGTACCGGAGATATTTTCAGCGCAATGGAAAATAACGCCACGAAAGTTGGCACAAACGAGATGGGCAATGTTATTGCTGCGGCCATTTAATGAATTGATTGCGGTTTTCGGTCAGCGGAATTAAACTCAGCCGAATGGAAACCACTGAGTCATGGCTGGACAGAATGACTTCCAAAGAACGCGCTTTGGCCAAAAAATATGTCGATACCTGGAAAGTTACCGGCCCGATTCTCGACCGTCTCCGCCGGGAAGAATTAAAAAACGTGGATACATTCAAGTCAGTGCAAGCTTTGTCAGGATCATTTGATTTTTCCATCGCGCCTTACCGTCCTCAAGCCACTTCCGGCTTGGTGGAACAACAAGCCTGGTTCAAGAAAATAAAAAGTGATTGAAGTTTTCCAAGCTGCAGTTGAGTTGCAAAATATTTGCCTCAGGGAAAAGTGGAAATTTTGTTTCATTGGCGGGCTGGCGTTGCAACGCTGGGGCGAGCCGCGTTTCACTAAAGACGCCGACCTGACGCTTTACACCGGCTTGGGCGGCGAGGAATGTTATATCGAAATTCTCTTGCGCCATTTTCCCGCGCGAATTGTAGATGCCGCGGAATTTGCGCTACGCCATCGCGTTCTACTGCTTCAATCCAGCAAAGGTGTGGGAATTGACGTCGCCCTGGGCGGCTTGGAATTTGAGGCGACCGTTGTGAAAAGAGCTTCCTACTTTTTATTTCCTCCAGACTTGAACCTTTTGACCTGCTCGGCGGAAGATTTAGTCGTGATGAAATCTTTTGCCGAACGAGGCCAGGACTGGGTTGATGTGGAGAGAATCCTGGTTCGCCAAGCCGGAAAACTGGATTGGCCATATATTCTTCGACAATTAAAACCGCTCGCCGATCTTAAAGAATCCCCGCAAATTTTAAATCGTCTGAAAAAACTTCGCAGTGAATCCGAAAGTTAACATGCAAATTATGGATCCATTTCTTCAAGCTGCCATTGATGAAGCCAAAACGGGTTTGGCAGAAGGAGGAATTCCCATTGGCTCAGTGTTGGTTTGCGACGGAAAAATTATTGGTCGCGGCCACAATCAGCGCGTGCAAAAAGGAAGTGTCATTCATCACGCCGAAATGAATTGTCTGGAAAATGCCGGACGTCTATCGGCTTCGGTTTATCAACGTTGCACACTTTATTCCACGCTTTCGCCCTGCCCGATGTGCAGTGGCGCAATTTTACTTTATGGAATTCTTCACGTAATCGTCGGCGAAAACAAGACTTTTCAAGGACCCGAAGAATACGTTCGGTCGCAAGGCATCGAAGTGGAAATTTTGCAAAACGAGGAATGCATTCAACTAATGCGCGAGTTCATTGCGAAAAATCCTGAGCTGTGGAACGAAGATATTGGCGAATGATTTATGGAGAAAGTCATTGCGCCGCAACTTTCTTAACTCTATTAAATTTACGAATCAGTTTTTAACTTCACCAGCAAATCTTTGCCCTCCACCGTGTCGCCGACCTGCACGAAAATGTCGGTGATAACGCCATTGGCGGAAGCGTAAAGTGTCGTCTGCATTTTCATCGCTTCCATAATAATCAGCTTGTCGCCTTTCGCGACTTTTGAGCCGACGGTCGCGGTGAGCGTCGTAATTAATCCAGGAATCGGCGCGCCGATATGGAGCGGATTTGCCGGGTCGGCTTTTTCGCGCGCTTTGACTTTCGCCTGCACCGAGCGGTCGAGAATCGAGGCTTCGCGCGGCATGCCGTTCAATTCAAAAGTGACAATGCGGCGACCATCTTTGTCCACCGTGCCGAGATTAATTAATTTTATAAAAAGCGTTTTGCCCTCTTCGATGCTGACAGAAATTTCTTCGCCCGGTTTCAATCCGTAGAAAAATGCTGGCGTTGGCAATACAGAAACATCGCTGTAATCCCGCGCGAATTTAGCAAATTCAGCGAACACTTCGGGATACATCAAATGGCTGTAAAGATCGTCTTCCGTCGCATCGCGTTTCAGTTTCGTCGAAAGTTCTTCCGTGGTTTTTTTCAGATTGAGCGATTTCAA
>JALYXC010000428.1 GCA_030947315.1 Verrucomicrobiota bacterium
GTTTTGTCGCGAATGTCACGTTTCTCATAATAAAATTCCCAGACGCCGAGTTGACATTTCATCCAATCTTTGGCCGCCAAACAATTTATATTCGTCGGCTTACAAGCGCAGGTTCGGGTTTGTCCAATGTCGAGCTTGCATGAATAATTATTCGCCGTTTCATGTAATTCCAGTGCTTTTGCCGGCTTATGCGCAGGATATTTCTTGGATTTTTTTACCACTTTTAACATCGCACATCAGATTGCAGGTGTATCGAACCATCGTCAAACCAATTCGTCTTGAGCTGCATGATATGTAATTAACGAATTTTTAATTTTTTAGCCCTCTCGAAAAAACTATTGACAGATTCAAACATTTGTTTTAAAGATGCGTTTGAAACATAAGTATTAAAAATGACTGTCTCAATTAATCTTGACCCGTTACCCGCGGAAACGCGCCAAAATCTTTTGGAAGCGGCGGGACACGTGTTTGCGGAAGTTGGTTTCCGCGCGGCGACGGTTCGCGAAATCTGTCAGCGCGCCGGAGCCAACATTGCGGCGGTTAATTATTATTTTGGCGACAAGGAAAAGCTTTATTCAGAAGTGCTGCGATTTTCCCAGCAACGCGCGCTGGAAAAGTATCCGCCTGATTTCGGTCTGAAATCCCATGCGCCCGCCGAGCAGCGGCTTAACGCTTTTATTCATTCTTTTCTGCTGCGCATTTTTGATGAAAGTCCCGTGGCCCGACACGCTAAATTAATGGCGCGCGAAATGATCGAGCCGACTTCTGCTTTGGATTCATTGGTGGTGGAGCGCATTCGTCCGCAAGCTCACCAACTTTCTGAAATCGTTCGACAACTGCTCGGCCCTCGCGCCAACAAGGAATTAATCCGGCTCAGCGCGATGAGCATCGTAGGGCAATGTTTATTTTATCATCACTGCCGGCCGGTCGTGCAGCGTCTTTTTCCAGAACAAAAATTTTCGGAGAGAAACATCGAACTTCTTGCCGAGCACATCACTCAATTTTCACTCGCCGCGTTAAAACAGTTGGCAAAAATAAAGCCGCTCAAAATGCAAAATGCAAAACTCAAAATTCGGAAAAATGTATCATCTCGCTCTTAAAATGCTTTTTGCCGATCGCGGCAAGTACATCATGCTGTTGAGCGGCTTGACTTTCGCCACTTTGTTGATGTGTCAACAATCGGCCGTTTTTTGCGGCATCATGATTTGGACCAATGGCAATTTGAAAAATATGCGGGCGCCTATTTGGGTGGTGGATCCGAAAGTGGCGCAGGTCAATGAATTCAAACCGCTTCGCGACACAGATGTCAGCCGGGTTCGATCTGTCACCGGTGTGGCCTGGGCTGTTCCATTATTTTCGGCGGTGCAACAAACTAAATTGCCGGACGGCACTTTTAAATCCGTGCAACTCGTCGGGCTGGACGCCGCGACTTTAATCGGACGGCCTGCGCATATGCTCGCGGGACGTTTGGAAGATTTGCGTTTGCCCAACACGGTCATCATTGACGATTTGGGAATCGAACGATTGAGTGTCGGTCGCGCAAAAAAATTAGGCCTCGGCGATACTTTTGAAATTAATGACAAAGAGGCGCGGATTGTGGGTATTTGCAAAACTGAGAAATCTTTTTTTGGTTATCCTTATATTTTTACGACCTACGATCAAGCTCTGCAGTTTGCGCCGAAAACGCGAAAAATGTTGAGCTTCATTCTGGCCGCGCCCGCGCAAGGCTGGAGCGCGGATCGTGCTGTCGCGCAAATCAAAAAGGAAACTGGTCTGGGCGCTTTTACCGAAGAGAAATTTTTCTGGTCAACGATTTGGTGGTACGTGCGCAATACGGGAATTCCCATGTCCTTTGCCACGACGATTTTGCTCGGCTTCATTGTGGGCATCGCGATTTCCGGCCAGACTTTTTACACGTTTGTTTTGGAAAATTTACGAAACATCGGCGCGCTCAAAGCGATGGGCGCCAGCAACTGGCTCTTGACGCGCATGGTGGTTCTGCAGGCTTTTACGGTCGGTCTGTTTGGGTACGGAATTGGAATTGGTTTAACCGTTCTTTTTGGCCTGGCTGTTTTGGAAAAAGGAATGCCGCCCTTCGCTTTGCCGTACCAGATTCCATTTTACACATTGCTGGTGATCCTATTTATCTGCGCTTTTTCCGCGGTGCTCGGCATTTTAAAAATTCGCAAACTGGAGGCGGCCATTGTTTTTCGGGGTTGAATAAATTTTTAATTTTCCAAAATGGAAGAGAACAATCACCAGAATGGTTTTGCAGTTCATGTTCGCAACGTGAGCAAAACTTTTTGCAGCGGCGACGTAAAAACTCCCGCGTTAAAAAGCGTCAATTTCGACGCGCGGGAAGGGGAGTTGCTCATGATTGTGGGGCCGTCGGGTTGCGGAAAGACGACGTTGTTGAGCGTCATTGCGGGCACGTTGCAATTTGATTCTGGCGAAGTGGATGTTTTTGGTTCGCAACTGCATCAGCTTAATCAGCGGGCGACGACGGAATTTCGCAAAAACAATATCGGATTTATTTTTCAACAATTTAATTTGATTCCGACTCTTTCCAATCTGGAAAATGTGAGCGTGCCTTTGTTGATCAAGGGAGCGAGCCGTTCGGTGGCGGAAAAAAAAGCGGATGACGTTTTGGAAATCGTGGGATTAAAAGGTCGAGGCCAGGAGAGGCCTACTAATTTGTCGGGGGGCGAACAACAGCGCGTGGCCATCGCGCGCGCGCTGGTGCATGAACCGCGCTTGATTATCTGTGACGAGCCAACTTCTGCGCTCGACAAGGAAACCGGTTTCAAAATTATGGAATTGTTGCGCGAAGTGGCGCGCGCGCCGGGCCGCTGCGTCATCGTCGTCACGCACGATAATCGAATTTTTAATTTCGCGGATCGCACGACCGAAATGGAAGATGGCCGCGTTAATCGCGTGCATGAAATTTCCCGGAACAACCCCGCCGATCAATAGTTTCGATATGATGATTTTTAAACGACTGAGTTTTTATCTGGCTTTGGCAGGAATTGCCGGCGGAGTTTTTCTCGTCAAAAAATTGCGCTACCGGCCGCCTGCGCCGCCGCCGCTGGTGGAGCCGGCTCGTTCGCCTTTCAGTAATTCAGTCGCGGCCACAGGCATTATTGAGGCGACCAAAGAGAATGTAAAAATCGGCGTGAACAAAGCGGGACTTGCGCAAAAGGTTTTTATTGAAGTCGGTTCCGAAGTGAAAACGGGCGAGCCGCTTTTGCAATTGGATGATCGGGAAGCGCGCGCGAAATTGGAAACGGCCAAAGCGCAATTGGAAGTTTTGCAAGCCACTCTCGCCACGGAAAAAATTCAGCTTGCTGATATCACTGACCAATTTGA
>JALYXC010000195.1 GCA_030947315.1 Verrucomicrobiota bacterium
AGTCAGTTACACTTTGGAGAATGTGGATGTAAATATTAAAAGTCCGAATGTTTCCCCGGAAATTGCGCTGGAAGGCGGCAGTCGGCTCGTTTCCAAAGTGGGAGGTTCGATTGCTTTCGATACGCGCAACAACACATTACTTCCCACTCACGGCCAGCGCACCGAATTGCTTTCCGAACTGGCGGGAGGGCCTTTGGGAGCCGATACAGCTTTTTATAAATTCGAAATGAAAACGGCCTGGTATTTTCCGGGATTTTTTGACGGGCACGTTTTGGAATTAACTGCTCGTTCTGGCGTGGTTAATGATTACAGCAGCGGCGATCGCGGACGTCCGCGCGTGCCGATTTTTGATCGCTGGTTTTTGGGCGGACTTTATTCGTTGCGCGGCTATCGTTATCGCGACATTGGCCCCAAAGATTTCAATGGCGAACCGCTCGGAGGCGAAACTTACTTTTTTGGCTCCGCTGAATATAGTTTGCCAATTATTGAACGTTTGCGTTTCGCGATGTTCTATGATGTCGGCAATGTTTATCGAGACGCATTTAGTTTTGATCGCGATGCCAATCAAGGCGCGTACAGTGACAACTGGGGAATTGGTTTGCGTATTAATTTGCCGATTGGACCTTTGCGGCTTGATTACGGCATTCCGATCTCACACGATCCCAACACCAGTGGCCGCGGCCGATTTCAATTTGGCGTCGGTTACACTCGCGAATTTTAAAACATAAACTCATGAAAAAAATATTTGGAAAATTTTTACTCACGTTAGGAGTCGCTCTCTTTTTGGCAACGAATGTCCACGCGCAAATCAAAATCGGCATTATTGATCTTCGCAAAGTCTTCGATGGCTATTACAAAACCAAACAAGCCGATGCCAATCTCAAAGATGAAGCCGCTGACCTCGACAAACAACGCAAGGATATGGTGGACAACTTTAAAAAAGGCGAAGAGGAATGGAAAAAATTACTCGATAAATCAAACGACCAGGCTGTTTCCGCCGCCGAACGAGAGAAAAGTAAAACCGCCGCCGAAAAAAAATTGCTCGAATTGAAAGAAACCGAACAAACCGTCGGCCAGTTTGAACGTAGCGCCCGCGCCAAGCTCGACGAAAAACGGCGCCGCAAACGGGATCAGATTCTCGTCGAAATCCGCGAAATCATTAACACCAAATCCAAAACGGAAGGATACTCTCTGGTCATTGATACTGCGGCGGAAAGTTTCAACAATACACCCATTGTTCTTTTCACCAATGGAGCCAATGATCTGACCGATCCGGTTTTATCTCAATTAAATGCGTCAGCTCCTTCTACTCCAACTCCAGTTCCATCCAGTCCAAAAGAAGAAAAGAAAAAAACTAAATAATTTTCGCGGCGCCAACGCTAGATTCCATTGGACGGGGTTCCGTTCCACCGCAGCCCCGATTCAAAAACAGAGCGTAAAGTTTTGGCAGGCGTTTGGTGCCAGACCGTTTGCCAGCCCAGCTTTTTTCCAGCCTCAATGTTTTCGGCGCGATCGTCCAGGTAAAGAATTTCTTCGCCCCGACACCCGCTGATTTTTTCCACCACGCGATAAAGTTTTTCATCCGGCTTCATCGCGCCATGTTCATAGGAAAAAATATAATCCGAAAAAGTTTTAAAAAACGGAAAACGCTCGCGAATATGTTTCACGGCCAGTTCATTCGTGTTTGAAAAAATATAAGTCGAAATTCCTTGCTCGCGCAATGCCGCCTGAAATTCAATCATCGGTTCGATGGGCGAAAAAATATCGCTGAACAATGCGCCGAATTCCATTAAATCCCCTGAAAATCCGGAGCCTTTTTGCGCTTCGTCGAAAAACATTTCAGTGGTAATCGAGCCGGTTTCGTAACGGCAAAGCAACGGAGATTCGTCAATCAGCTTTTGCACCTCGCAGGAATTCACCGAACTGCGCGCCGTAATTTTTTGAATCGCGATTTGATAATCAAAATCCACCAGAACTTTTCCCAGATCAAAAACAACGATGGATGGAACCGGCATAAAAAAATCTGCGAAAAATTTTCGTTAATAATATTCCTGCACTGTTTTCACGGCGTAACCATTCTTCTTAAGCGCCGCAATTCCAAGCGCCGCGGCTCTGGCGCCGCTTAACGTGGTCATAATTGGCGTGTTGGTATAAACGGCGGTCGTGCGAATTTTCACTTCATCGGCGCGCGGCGATTGGCCAGCAGGCGTGTTAATCACGAGTTGGATTTCGCGATTTTTCAAAAGGTCAACCGCGTTGGGTCGGCCTTCGGAAAGTTTAAAAATTTTCGCCACTTTCAATCCGGCCTTTTCCAAAACGGCGGCGGTCCCGCTCGTGGAAATAATTTCAAAACCCAAATCAACGAATGATTTCGCGACAGCGGCGACTTCCTTTTTGTGTTCATCGCTGACGCTGATGAAAACTTTTCCGCCGGTCGGCAATGG
>JALYXC010000211.1 GCA_030947315.1 Verrucomicrobiota bacterium
TTGCGGTACTCGGCAACGCATAAGAATCCGTACAACCTGATTTATTCGCTGAATCCGATTCACGCCTTTGAACTACGTCTTGTGAAGCAAATCTTCGTCGCCAGTGTGACGGGCACGAGCGCGCCAAATGATGCGTATGTGAAATTGATTTCCATTGACCGCAAAAATGGCATCAAAGCGAAAGTGGAAATTGATGTTCAAACCAATGAAGGGCCTGCCCGCCGAGTTCTGGCTGTAAAAAATGGAGATGACCTCTTTGAGCGTTCTAAAACTCGGAGAAAAGAAAAATTCTACGAAGGTTCTCAAGAAAAAATACGAGAGAAAGAGACTGAAGGACGTGCTTATTACCGTGATGGTTATCTCATCACAGAAATCAACGGTGAACCGGGCAATGAGTTTATCCAATTCAACAGCGGAAAGACCCTGACGCTTGGTCAGGAGTTGGGAGGCATTCAGGGCGACCTATGGAAAGTGCAAATCCGCAACACGATTCGCCGTCACCTGGACAAAGAAATCGCGCTTAAAGATAAAGGCATCAAAGTTTTGAGTTTGTTCTTCATTGATAGAGTTGCGAATTATCGTTCCTACGATGAACAAGGCCAGCCGGTAAAAGGAAAGTTTGCGGAATGCTTTGAAGAAGCGTTTAAGGAATTGATTGCACAGGATAAATACAAAGGGCTGCTACCTTTCCCGCTGGAAAAACTGCACGACGGCTATTTTGCCCAGGATAAAAAAGGCGTTTTCAAAGACACCAACGGAAACACCCAAGCGGATGATGATATTTACGGACTTATCATGAAGCGCAAAGAGGACTTGCTTTCATTGACTGAACCATTGCGATTTATTTTCAGCCATTCCGCTTTGCGACAGGGTTGGGACAATCCGAACGTATTCCAGATTTGCACGTTGAATGAATCGCGTTCCGTAATAAAGAAGTGTCAGGAAATCGGGCGTGGGTTGCGTCTGCCCGTGAACCAAAACGGTGAGCGCGTTTTCGATGAAAGCATAAACAAGCTCCTCGTCGTGGCGAATGACAGCTACGAAGAATTTGCGAAGGCATTGCAAAGTGAATACGAGCAGGATTGCGGAGTGACGTTCGGCAAGATTCCGCAAAGCGCGTTTGCGAACATCATGCAGGTTGTCGAGGGCGAAGGAAAAGAAATTGGAAAACAGACTTCGCAACAAATCTTTTCCGCGCTGGTGTCAAAAGGTTTTATTGGTGATGACGGAAAAATCAAACCGAGCTTTGATCCGAAAATTCCAGGACTTGATCTCGGTCTTCCGCCCGAACACGCCAATTTGCGTTCGGATATAATCCAAATTTTGCAGTCCTACCAGATTGAGCGACATATCAAGAAAGATGAAGATGGGCAGCGATTGAAATTCAAAAAAGAAGTCAGCCTAGACCCTGAATTTCAAGAGCTTTGGAATCGCATCAAAACGAAAACAACTTACTCCGTCGAATATCAAACCGAAGCGTTGGTTGCGAATTCGGTGAAGGCAATCAAAGCGATGGAAAAGATTAAGCCGGTCAAGATACAAATTTCCGAAGCTGGTTTAGCATTGTCGAAATCGGGTGTTAAGCACGAGGTTATGAGAGAAACCGCAGAAACGGTGATTCACAAAGGGGCGGTGCCGGATGTGGTTGCATATCTCCAAGGTGAAACGGAATTGACGCGTTCAACGCTGGTGCGGATTCTGAAAGAATCGAATCGGTTGCCCGAGTTTTTGTTGAATCCGCAAAAGTTTATGGATTGCGTTGCGGCAATTCTCAAACAGCAGTTGCATAAGCTGATGATTGAAGGAATCAAGTATGTGAAAATCGGGGAAGAATTCAGCATGTCGCTTTTCGAGGACAAGGAAATTATCAGTTATCTCAACAACCGCCTGGACGTGAATAACAGCATTTACGATGCGGTGGTTTATGATTCGGAAATTGAGCGCGCGTTCGCAGCAAAACTGGACAAGCGCCAAGACGTAAAACTGTTCGTGAAGCTGCCGGACTGGTTTAAAATCGAAACGCCGCTAGGCACATACAATCCCGATTGGGCAATTTTGAAACCAGATAATTTCGTTGTGTATATGGTTCGAGAAACGAAGAGCACAAAGAATTTCGAGAAGCTAAGAAACAGTGAAGCGGAAAAAATCCGCTGTGGCCGAAAACATTTTGAAGCGCTGAATGTGGATTTTGACGTGGTCACATCGGCTGAAGAATTAATTTGAGCGGCGAAGGCTGCCAGCACCATCATCGCAAGCCATTTTATGCCAACGCGATTTCTCCTCGGCCCCGCCGGCAGCGGCAAAACTTTTCGCTGCCTTGAAGAAATCCGCGCGGAATTGCAAAGCTCGCCCGATGGCGCACCGCTCATTTTGATCGCGCCGAAACAAGCGACGTTTCAATTGGAACGGCAACTTCTGTCGGACCAAAATCTGGCGGGTTACACGCGACTGCAAATTTTATCATTCGAACGCCTCGCCGATTTTATTCTCACCACGCTCCAGAAATCTCCCGCGAAATTATTGGGCGAAGAAGGCCGCATCATGGCCTTGCGCGCCTTGCTTTTGCAGAAAAAAAATGAGTTAAAAATTTTCCGTTCCAGCGCGCGACTTCCGGGATTTGTGCAACAACTCAATTTATTGTTGCGCGAATTTCAACGGCACCATTTATCGCCGCAAAAACTTTTTTCTCTCGCCGAAAAAGTTCCTGGAAAAAACCAGCTTGATTTCAAATTGCATGATTTAGCGTTGCTCTTGAGTGCCTATCTCGATTGGTTGAAAAAACATCAATTGCAGGACGCCGACAGTATTCTCGATTTAGCCACCGCCGCGTTGACGGAAACTGCCAACTCAAAATTCAAAACTCAAAACTCAAAACTCATTCTGTGGCTCGATGGTTTTGCGGAAATGACGCCGCAGGAAACCGATTTGCTCGCCGCCATTATTCCGCATTGCGAAAAAGCCACGCTCGCTTTTTGTCTCGAAGATTTGCCCAAAGATAAATTGTCCTGGCTTTCGATTTGGTCAGTCATCGGCCAGACCTTTCGGCAATGCCACGAAAAATTAGCGGCGTTGTCCGGCAACAAAATTGAAATCCAAATTTTAAAACGCGAGCCGGAGAAAAATCGTTTCGCCAACACTCCCACTTTGCGTCATTTCGAAGAATTTTGGACTGATCCAAAAGCATTCAATTCCTCAGATGAAGGTGAACTC
>JALYXC010000226.1 GCA_030947315.1 Verrucomicrobiota bacterium
TTTTAGATATTTTAGCAAAACTATTTCTGCGGCGTTGGTGGTGGCGATTCTGGAAGAAATCATTTTTCGGGGCGGACTTTTCGGCGCGCTCCGTAAAGCCTATTCCTGGAAAATCGCGCTCGTCAGCAGCAGCGTGGTTTATGCGCTGGTCCATTTTTTAAGCAAGGCACCCGCGCCTCCTTCGATCCATTGGCTTTCTGGTTTTGTGACTCTCGGACATATGCTGCGCGGCTTTGGCGATTGGCAAATGCTCATTCCCGGCTTTTTTAATTTAACTTTGGCCGGAATTATTCTGGCCATGGCCTATCAATTCAGCGGCACCCTCTATTTTTCCATTGGCCTGCATGGCGGCTGGATTTTTTGGTTGAAATCGTATGGATTTTTTACAAGCAAAAATATGGATCAAGAAAGTTGGTTCTGGGGAACGCAAAAACTAATTGATGGCTGGGCCGCTTTTATCGTTCTGGTTTTAACTTTGCTAATTTTAATTTGGTGTCAGCGAAAACTTTTTCCGGAAGATTTGCTGCAGCGACAAAGCTTCTCCGAGCAGAAATGAAAAATAATATTTCAGAATCTTTGAACCTCTGCATCTCGGCGCTGAAATCAAATTCATGGATTGAAACCGGTCTGAATTTTTTCTTTCCGCCCATTTGCCAGGTCTGCGCCGCCCATCGCGCCTCGCCTGCCGAAGGCTATGTTTGCGCTTCGTGCTCCTCGGGAAAAGGCGGCGTCCGATTTATCACGCCGCCTTTTTGCGAGCGTTGCGGCCTTCCGTTCGAAGGCAATATCACGACCAGTTTTGAATGCAGTAATTGCCGGGAAATGGATTTGCATTTTCGTTTCGCGCGCTCAGCGGTCATTGCCGGGCCTTTGGTTTTGGATGTGATTCATCGTTACAAATATTCACGCGCGCTTTGGTTTGAACCGTTTTTAGCTGAGCTGCTCATCCGCTGCGCCGCGCCAATTTTGCGCGAGGAAAAATGGGACATGATTATTCCTGTGCCGCTGCATTCTTTAAAAAAACGGGAACGCGAATTTAATCAGGCCGAAACGCTGGCGACTCATCTTAGCCGCGCCGCTCAAATTCCGGTTCGCAGAAATTTTTTGCGCCGGGTAGAATCCACCCGGACGCAAACTTTATTGACGCGCGCGCAACGAACTGAAAACGTCCGACGCGCTTTTGCCATGCGCCAAAATAAAAAATTGAATGGCGAAAAAATTATTTTATTGGATGATGTTTTGACCACGGGCGCGACGACGAGCGCCTGCGCCAAAGTGTTGCGCCAGGCGGGGGCCGGCGACGTTTGTGTCTGGACGGTGGCGCGAGGACTTTAATTTTAATGACGAGTTTCAAATTCAACGCAAAGACGCAAAGGCGCGAAGGCGCAGGATTTTCTGACCAGAAGTATTCGCGTCAAATCGAGTCATCGTTTGGTGAATCTTTGACGATTGGCAAAACCAATTTTCCCTTTGCATCTTTGCACCTTTGCGTCTTTGCGTTAATTATTTTTTAGCTCTCACTTTCATTTAAATCATGGCGACGATCGCATTCACAAAAAATAAAACACTCGGCCTGGAAATTGCCGAGCCGGCCGTCACGCCGCCCCCGCCCAGCGCGGAAACGAGCTTCGTCAAAAAACCAAAATTGGGCGGCTCCAAATCCAGAAAGCGGGAAATTCCTGAAGGCCTTTGGACCAAATGTCCCAAATGCCTCACGATGATTTACGACAAGGAACTCGATGAAAATTTAAAAGTCTGCCCAAAATGCCAGCATCATTTTCCGGTTGGCGCGCGCGAACGAATTAATTCCCTGGTCGAAACCTGTTCGTTTGAAGAAATGGATGCTCACATGAGCAGCGTTGATGCGCTCCATTTTACCGGCGTGGCCACGTATGCCGACAAACTGGCAGAGCATCGCAAAGCGACCGGCTTAAAAGATGCGATCATTACCGGCATCGGAAAAATCGGCGAACAACGCGTCGCTTTGGGTGTGATGGATTTTAGTTTTCTGGGTGGTTCGATGGGATCAGTCGTTGGCGAAAAATTAACGCGCCTGATCGAAACGGGCACCGAAAAAAGTCTGCCCGTTATTATTATTTCCAGCAGCGGCGGGGCGCGCATGTATGAAGGAATGTTCAGCCTGATGCAAATGGCCAAAACTTGCGCCGCGCTGGCTTATCATGCGCAAAATAAATTGCCTTATCTCAGTGTGTTAACCCATCCGACAACCGCTGGGGTGATGGCTAGCTACGCAAGTATCGGCGATTTAATTTTGGCTGAACCGGGCGCGATGATTGGTTTTGCCGGCCCGCGCGTCATCAAAGACACCACGCAAGCAGAATTGCCGCCGGGATTTCAGACCGCGGAATTTCTTTTGGATCACGGACTGATTGACGCGATCATTTCTCGCAAAGAAATGAAAAATCGAATCGCCATTTATTTGGAATTCATGATGGAAGGACGCCGCCAATTCGCCACTTTGGGTAGCTGAGAAAAATAATGAATTCAAATTAGGGCACAATGATGTTTTCCTGGTGGCAAAAACTTTCCGGCTCTTTTCTCATCAGCCTGGGAATTTTTTATTTCCACGCCGCACCGGCTGAAAAAGTTTTTGTTCAAACCCTCGACACTCCGCGCACTTTTCCAAAAATCGAATCGAAAGCCGAATGGCAAAAACATGCCGCGCAGATTCGCCAGCAGATTTTAGTCAGTTGCGGTCTTTGGCCCATGCCGGAAAAAACTCCGCTGCGCACGCGAGTCTTCGGAAAAATCATTCGTGACGGTTACAGCATCGAAAAAGTTTATTTTCAAACTTATCCTGGATTTTATCTCGCGGGAAATCTTTATCGTCCAACGGGACGCGGAAACGGTCCGTTCCCGGCCATCTTAAATCCTCATGGACATTGGGCGAATGGACGCATGGCCGACACCAAAGATGGGAGCATCGTCGCGCGTTGCATCAATTTTGCGCGGCAGGGAATGATGGCGTTTTCCTATGACATGGTCGGTTACAACGATACTTTTTTCGCGGGCCAAAATAATTCGACCAACATTAATTTTTACAATCGCCATCGCCAATTCGCCACCAACGAATCAAATCTTCTTTGGAATATTTCGCTCCTGGGATTGCAAACCTGGAACAGCATTCGCGCGCTCGACTTTTTGGAATCGCTCGCCGACGCGGATAAAAAACGTCTCGCTTGCACCGGCGAATCCGGCGGCGGCACGCAAACTTTTATTTTGGGCGCGATTGATGACCGGCTCGCCGCGCAAGCGCCTGTCGTCATGGTCAGCCATTTGATGCAAGGCGGTTGCTCTTGCGAAAATGTTTCTGGATTGCGCATTGAATATTCCAATATGGAAATCGCCGCGACCGCAGCGCCGCGACCGCAACTGCTCGTTTCCGCGACGGGCGATTGGACCAAAGACACCTTGACGGTCGAAGGTCCGGCTCTTGAAAAAATTTATCAATTTTTTGGAGCAACCAATCAATTTGGTTATGTCCAATTTGATTTTCCGCACAACTACAACAAAACCAGCCGCGAAGCGGTCTATGATTTCTTCGGAAAAATTTTGAAACCAATTTCGCCCTCGAGCAAAGAAGTGGAATACAAAAAAGAGACGGACGCAGATTTGCGCGTTTTTCCAGATGGAAAATTGCCGAGTGACGCGGTGAGCGAAAAAGCACTGATTCATTCGTTGATCGCAAATGACTTCGCACAATGGAACGCGTTGAAGCCAACAGACAAAAAAACTTTCGCGAAATACAAAAAAGTCATGACGCCGCTGTGGAAACACACGCTGCAACTGGTCAATCAGGAAAGCCGCGATTTTGAAATCACGTTCGCTCCAAAAAACTCGAAGGCGCGCGGAACCGTGGTCTTGGCGCGAGCGAATGGAAGCTCGGCGTTCATCGACGAAAATAAAAATCCACGCGGACTGGCGAAGCTTTTGTTCGAGCGCAATTTCCAAGTGTCCGTTCTAAATTTTCCCGATGTATCGGCGGTGAAACAAAATCAAGCCGATCTATTTTTCACGACCTACAACCGGACGTTCGCCCAGGAGCGAGTCCGCGATTTGGTGGCGGCATGTGAGCGGGCAAAAAAATCTGGTGAGAACGTTATCTTGTGCGGAATGGGTCGCGCCGGTTTGTGGTCGTTGCTGGCTGCGCCTGCGGCGGATGCAGTAATTGCAGATTGTGATCAACTCGATATTTCCTCAGATGCAGAATTGCTCAAGCCGGATTTATTTATTCCCGGTTTCCGAAAAATGGGTGGGTTTAAAGGAGTGGCAAGTCTGTCCGCGCCGCACCCGGTTTTTTTGCACAACACGAACGAGGAGTTTTCCACCAATGGGCTGACAGAAGTTTATCGGAGTGTGAGAGTCAAAAAAAATTTGCGCATAGAAAAAGAAAGGTGCAGTGATGAAGTTCTCG
>JALYXC010000227.1 GCA_030947315.1 Verrucomicrobiota bacterium
CGCCAGTTCGGAGTTCATGATTTTTTGCCGGAGCGATAAGGAAGGTGGGGGTTTTTCATCGTTCGTCTTTGGGCATCAAAACGGAAATAACCTTATTGCCGTGGCGGCGGTAAATGCGGAAATCGGCATCGAAAGTGAAAATAGTGCTGCCGGGGTGCAATTCTGCCAGCCGGACAAGACAAGCATCAGCAAGTGACATGGGACGATCCCGATAGCGGCGCATCAATGTCCGCAGATCGGCCAGTTGATCCTCGATTTCCAGCCCGACACGCAACACGCCGCGTTCTAACAGAACAAACAGCGGGTCAGATCGCGGCCTTCGCGGCGAAGTAAAAAAGCGGCTTCGGTGAGAACCGCTTCACACGTGAGCATCGGCGGGTGCAGACGTTCCCACTGCTCGCAGACCCAGTCATGATGCTTCAGCCCGGCAGCGAGAAAGGTGACGAGTGGCCCGGTGTCGATCAGGACAACGGATTTCACCGCCCAAAGCCTTCCATGTATTTCGGATTGGTGGCCAAATCGCGCGGCAGTCCTTTCACCGATCCGGCCAGGTCTCGCGCCAGATCATAACAGGTGGCCGCGCCGCCCGAGGAGCGGACGTCCAAAGTTTTCTCCAGACATTCCCGCACCAATGACGATTTTGTCCTGTGCCGCGCCGCCGACTCCTTTTCGAGCAATTCGAGCAAACGATCCGGCAATTTGAGCGAAATAGAATTCATGCGAGGACGGTAATACGCACAAACTTCATGCGCAATACCGAATTCATGCCAGCCAAGATGAAAGAATGACTTCGCGCGGCGCTCGCGGCGGGAATGGGAATAAAATTATGCAATGCAATAAGTTCAAACCGCTTGAAATTCCAGGGAACTCGTTTTCAAATTAGGCGTGCGTTTGGAAAGGTAAAGCATCTCCACACTAACAACCTCATTCTTCTCGTTGTAATCTGGAATCACACCGGGGCGACTTCATCCGACTCCATCTTTGCTCAGTAAAATGTTTTTTTGTATAACTACCGTCATGCTACAGAGTTTGAAAATAGGTTTTGATCTTTGCAGCCATGAGCTTGCGGCGCATCTCGAGGAAACAATCGTAGTCCGGAGGATTTGCGGAAAGCATCGACTCTGGGATACAACTGTCCACAAGGTTTGATTTCAATTTCTCCAACTCGGTTATGCCCCCATATTTTTTCTTTCCGCCATCGCATTGTTCGGCCAATTCCTTGAAATAAAGGGATGGCGCTTTGTCACCAATGGCAATGTTGATTTCGCTTTGCGCCAAGACGTAATTTGCGATTTGATTGTAACGTCCCCGTTGCAAGCCTTGTCCTTTGAGATGATTGCGCGGAAAAACGTGATGAACATCGCACTTGTTTAAAATGAGATCGCGGACGGTGATGTCCTTTGAAACAAATCCCTTGTCCCCAAGCTTCACCTGCGCGGCCTGATAAACTCGAAAAAATGGGCTGGTGGAACTGGAGGTGTTCAATTCCTGCGGGAGAAGTGAATTCCAATAAGCATCGGACAATTCGGCGGCAAAAGTTGCCGGGCCAAAACCGTCGAATCCCTGCTCGTGCATCTGGCGAATGTCAAAATCAATACTGCTTTCCGGCGAGCCAGAGTAACGCCCGGTCAGAGCCGACATAACGAACCATCGTCGCACGGCTGATTCAATTTCCGCTGCCGGTTTGCTCTGGCTTCGCAAGGTCAGATATAGAATGTAAGCAAAATTAAGAGCGTTCTGAGATCCGATGAGTGATGAGTCCACGAAACCCGCCGAGCGGATGATCATCGTAAAGCGTTTGAAGTGCGTTTCGTTAATAAAATTTAAAACTCCCCGTTTCAATCCGACGAATGAACTTTCGGCGATGCTTTCCTCAAACTGTTTGGTTTCGAAATTACGGCCTGAGAGCAGCGCGACCAAATCCTGAAGCTTGCCGCGTTTGAATTCGTATGTGAAAGCGACGCGCAGCATGTCGGTGTAAGATGGGTCGTAGATATCGTCGTTCTCATTCCGCACCCATGCCATTTGCTGGAAGAAATCGGTAGCGGCAAACGCTGTATCATTTTCTTTGATCTTGCCGTAAAAATCCGGCGCGACAGTCAAGTGGCAAAAATAATCAATCGCCTTCCGAAGAGTGTTACCGCCGAAAGTTTCATTACTGGCAATTTTTGACATGGCGAAGTCCGCCTGACTCAATTCTGCTCCCGCCGAATTGACGCGAATGAAAATTTCGGTGACGGTTTCGATGTCCAAGTCTCCGGCCAATTCAATTACACCAACTTGGTTGTTTGTAATTTTACGAAGTTTTTCGAGAATTTCAAAAATGGTTCCCTGGTTTGTTTGGGGATTGCGTTGGCAGTATTCGCCCACTAACGAGAACAGCTTGGCGCCGGGAGCAAACACGGTGGCGACGTCAGTGATCCATTCTGAGTTTTTTGCAATCGCCAGATTGGAGACTTCAAACTTTTCTTCAATCGGATGAAACGCAATTCGGATGCGGACCTTTTCGTAATCTTTAGTGACGACCTCGTGGCCTAAAAGCGCGGCCATTAAAGCAGTGACGCGTTGCTGTCCGTCAATCAAGACGCGTTTGCCACTTGACGAGGTTCCGTCCTTCAATTTCACAGTGGGATTTCGCCATGCAATTAAATAACCAACCGGATAACCGCGATACAACGAATCCAAAAGATTGCGGACTTTGGTGGCTTCCCAGACGAACGGGCGTTGAATTTCTGGAATGGCGATTTCGCCCGACTTTACCCATGTTAAAAGCGTTTCAATTGGGTGCGGCGTAACCGTGTAGCGTTGTGTTGCCATAAGCGTTGAGAGATTTTAAACCAGAGCAAAGGGCTTTTCGAGGATTAGTTTTTAGAATGAAAATTGTTTCAACGCGAATTTCTGCGCCCCATCTGTGTTGCACCGAGTTTTGTGGGCGCGAACCTCTTTTATCTTCAACATCGCTTTGGCGATTTCGCGCAAATTTGCGTCTGAATTTTTTGGCGGGAGAATTTGAGCGAAATGCCTTGCATCTCGTCGTGGCCGGGTCTTGTTTCTCCGCCGAAGCCGAAAAAATTTCCGTTGCCGCTGCGGATGATCGCTAGAAATTTTTATTGTTTAATACCGGCTGCTTCGCCCATCAGACCCGGCGCGACGCCGAACATGCAGGCGTGACGATCGCGCCGCTCCCGTCTGATTTCTGAGATTGTCAGAGGACAAAATTTTTCACTTACCTGTTTATTTCAGGAATTGTTCCCGGCACAGTTCCTTTATGAATTCAGAAAAACCGCATCTGATTCGCGGCCTGACTTTGCGCGATACTATTTCGCTGGTCGTGGGGACGATTATTGGCACGGGCGTTTTTTTAAAAACGTCCAACATGGCGCAAGCGGTCGGATCGCCGAAACTGGTTTTGCTGGCCTGGGTGGCGGCGGGAATTCTTTCTTTGGCGGGCGCGCTCACTTACGCCGAACTTGGCGCGATGCTCCCAAAAGCCGGCGGCGAATATGTTTTTCTCCGCACCGCTTACGGAGATTTGCCCGCATTTCTTTTCGGCTGGATGCGGTTGGTGGTGGGATCAAGCGGTTCGATTGCCATTTTCGGCGTGGCATTTGCCACCTTTCTTTCCGCGCTCATTCCTCTGGATATGGTCTGGGCGGAAAAAACTTTTTATTTATTTAAACAAAAAATTGATTGGCAATTTGGCATTCAACAAATTGTCGCAGTCGGAATTATTTTAATTTTTTCGGCGATCAATTGTTTGCGAGTCGTTTTCGGCGGGCGTATTCAAACGATTTTAACTCTGGCAAAAGTTGTGGGAATTGGCGCGATCATCGTGGGCGTTTTTTTCTTTGCGCCGACCGCAAGCTGGGAACATTTAAAAGCGCCTCTTGCCGCCAAAGCGTGGTGCGGTTGGTCAGCGTTTGGCGCGGCGATGCTGGCAGCGCTCTGGGCTTTTGACGGCTGGAATAATATGCCGATGGTCGCGGGCGAAGTGCAAAATCCGGAACGAAATATTCCGCGCGCTTTAATTGTTGGGATGTTGATTGTTCTGCTCATTTATGGATTGGCAAATCTGGCTTATTGTTACGCGCTCCCTTTTCAGGAAATTCTCACCTCCCATTCCACTTTGTATCGCAGCGCGTTGCCGGTGGCGAGCAAAGCGGCTCAGACTTTTTTGGGCACGCGCGGTCCCGCGCTGGTTTCAATCGCCTTTTTGATTTCCACCCTGGGCGTTTTGAATGGCTCCATTTTAACCAGCGCGCGAATTCCCTACGCCATGGCCAGGGATGGACTTTTCTTTTCCCGTTTTGCCACGTTGAGCAAAGAAACAGCCGTGCCAGTGGCGGCGATTATTTTGCAGGCGATTTGGTCGAGTCTTTTGGCGATTTCAGCCACCTTCGATCAATTAACCAATTACGTCGTTTTTGCCGGCTGGATTTTTTATGCAGCCACCACCGCCGCCGTTTTTGTGTTGCGCAAAAAAATGCCGAATGTTCCACGGCCCTACAAAACATTGGGTTATCCGGTGGTGCCGCTTATTTTTGTTCTGGTCGCCGGCTGGTTATTGATCAACACGCTTCAAACCAATCCGATGGAATCTGGTTTAGGGCTGGCTCTCATTGCGCTTGGTTTGCCGGTTTATGGGTATGTGAAAATCA
>JALYXC010000242.1 GCA_030947315.1 Verrucomicrobiota bacterium
TAGTTATTCTTGGCACAAAAATAAGTTCGGAGAAACCGATCAACCCTACGCAGATGCTATAGTTAACGTCAGCTTCGTGGATGGTCATGCCAAGTTCATCAAATTGTACTACAGTCAACTCTTAACGGGCTACCCGTTCACTTATGCTACTAAAGATATTCCCGCTCAATACGAGTACCAGTTTGCGCCCGATTAAATTTTTTGTTCTGGCCGGTTATCGTTATCAATGGAAACAGTTTTTGTCGGTGGTTGTTTTTCGCGCCTTTATTCCTCGCCAGAAATTTAAAAATTTTCCGGATTATTCTTGGGCGAGAGCGGTTGTTGTTTTAATTGTCGAAGGTTTTGTTGCTTTTTGGAAAATTGAAGCCGCTCCATCTCGCTTGTTTCCGGTTGATTGTTTTTGCGGATAAGTTCGGAAATTTGGCGGTCTATAAATTGATTGCGCAACCGCAGCGCGATATCATGGAGTTGTCGCAGCGGATCAGGCAATGGTTTGTCGTCAGCGCTGGCTTCGGTAATCAAACTGGACAAGGGCGCGCTTTCGTTTTCAGCGAGGAAAGCAGAAAGGCCGCGCCACTTTTTTTCGGCGTCGCAACGGCGCAAAATAATTTTACGCACGAGCGGATGTTGAATCCATTTTTCGTCGAGATGCGCCGCGAGCCATTCGGCGGCCTCATCATTTTGCAACAGCAATTTCAGCAGCCAAAATTCTGTTGGGGAAGGGCGCGGCAAAATTTCCGTTTCCGTTTGTTCTTCGAAAGTTTCATCAAACGTCACGAAAGCGCGCGGAGTTTTTTTAAACTCGGCGCGCATTGCTTCAGGCGAAACGCCCAAACGCAAGGCCGTTTTCTGCGCGTATTTATCGATCAACACGCTGTTATCCGCTTTGCGCAATGTTTCTGCCATCGCTTTCACCACCGCCAGGCGGCCTTTATCACTGCTTAAATCGTTGGTCGCGCAAAGGCGATTTAAAAAATAATCAAAAAATCCTTCAGCTTGATTGATCAAATCAATAAACCGCGCGACGCCCTTTTCCGCGATAAAACTATTCGGATCATACGGTCCAGGAATAGTCGCGACGCGCACGGCTAATCCAGCGGCGAGCAGGCTGTCAAGCGAGCGAACGGTGGCATTTTGACCGGCGTCGTCCGAGTCAAAACAAAGAATTACTTCATCGGCATAACGTTTCAAAATGCGGGCGTGGTCGGCGGTGAGAGCGGTTCCTTGCGGGGCGACAATATTTTTTACGCCGGCCATAAAACAGGAAATCAAGTCGAGTTGGCCTTCGCAAACGATGGCGATTTTAAAGTCGAGAATGGCGCGTTTGGATTTATCGAGACCAAAAAAAACTTTGCCTTTCGTAAAAATCGGCGTTTCCGGCGAGTTCACATATTTGGCAATTTTTTCGTCGCCGGAAAGAATGCGTCCGCTGAAACCAATCACGCGGCCCAGCTCATCACAA
This sequence comes from Verrucomicrobiota bacterium, assembly GCA_030947315.1. Taxonomy (GTDB): domain Bacteria; phylum Verrucomicrobiota; class Verrucomicrobiia; order Limisphaerales; family CANJXF01; genus JALYXC01. Next base: position 1,463 of record JALYXC010000242.1, read on the forward strand.
ATCGGAAAAATCAGGCGTCCGCGAAAACGATCGTAAAAATTTTCCGTTCCTTCTTTGCGAATTATCAACCCAGCTTGCTCCACCAATTTGAACTCAAAACTTTTACTTTTCGCCCAGTTCACGGTGTCGTCCCAAAGTTCAGGCGCGTAGCCGAGACGGAATAATTTTATCGCTTCATCCGACACGCGGCGTTTTTTTAAATAGTCGCGGGCGATTTGGCCATTCGCATCATTTCGCAAAGCAGACTGCCAGCGTTGCGTGATTTGTTCGTGAATCTGGAGCAACGAATCTTTGACATGCCGCGCCTGCTGCTGGCCGGGCTGTTTATCGAATTCGAGCGGAATATGAGCGCGGTCCGCTAATCGCCGCACCGCCGCGGGAAAATCAATATTTTCATATTCCTTAACGAAACTAAAAACGTCGCCGCCTTTGTGGCAGCCGAAACAATGGAAAATTTGTTTGTGCGGATTGACATTAAAACTGGGAGTTTTTTCTTTATGAAACGGACAAAGCACCACAAAATTTGCGCCGGCCCGTTTCAGCGGAATGTAACTGCCAATGATTTCAACGATGTCACTGGCCGCGCGAATTTGTTCCAGCAAATCGGGAGAAAAAAAACCAGCCATGAAAAATTGGTGAAGTGTTTTTCTCTGATTTATTTATGGATTGGCCGCCAGCCAATTCCGAATCGCCCCTGCTTGCGGATGGCGCGGCTCCAGTTCCAGCACTTGTAAATAATGCTGGCGCGCCAAGGGCATTTGATAGAGTTGCTGCGCATATAAATTGGCCAGCGCCAAATGCGCGCGCGTTTCGTTCGGATTTTCTTTTAAAACTTTTTCCAATTCGTTGGCGGCGTCCTGGGGGAAATTAGCCTTTTGCAATGTCAGCCCAAAATTATAGCGCGCATTGACCGCATCGGGCTGAATGGCCAGCGCTTTTTCGCAGGCCAAAAGTGACAGCGAAAGATTTCCACTTTCGTAAGCCGCCAAACTGAGATTGTAATAAGCTTCAAAAAAACTGGGATCGGCGCGATTAGCATTTTGGTAAGCAGTGATGGCTTCACTCAAATGACCTTCGCGTTGCGCTTGCGCTCCTTGCGCAAAAAGACGGGTGGCTTCCCGCCGATTTCCCGCGAGCGGTTTTCCGGGTGAAAGATATTTGTAACGCGCCAGTGGCGGATGGGACCGAAGCGGTGTAATGGAAGATAAATTTCCGGGCGCGTTGGTTGAGACCATTCGCGGCGTGGCATTGGTCAACGGAATTAAACTCGGAGCGGGTTTTTTTCGCAGTCCATTCGAAACCGTATGAGCTGCCGGTAAATTGGTTAAAGATGCTGCCGATTTCTCCGAATCCGATGGAATATCCTGAACCGGTTTAAGCGGTTGTTCTTCTGGAACTTGCGTGACAGAAACGGGCGGCGCAATTGGGTTTGGCAAAACGACTCTAGGCGGCAAACTTGTTTGTTTGCTTTGAGAATTAGTAGTCGGCTTGATTTCGGCTGGGACAGCGGCGCGAGTCAAAAGATTCGTGGCTGGTTGAGTGGAAATGACCGGAACAGTTTGCGCAGTGGCGTGATTGGCGCGCGCGGCCGGATTTAATTCGGACTCAAGTTGGCGCGCGAGCAGTTCCACTTCAGAAAAATTAGTCGGCCGTGGCGTCGTATTGAGGTAAGCGCGATAT
>JALYXC010000257.1 GCA_030947315.1 Verrucomicrobiota bacterium
GTGGATAGCACACCGTTGGTGGTCATTTTGAATATGGTTCCGGAATTTCCACTTCCGCCGACTTGAGTCGCTCCATAAAAATTGCCATCATTGCCCTGCGTCAAAGTCGCAAAGGGATAGGCACCGTTGGTCAAGTTGAATGAGACCAATGTGGTAAGCGTCTCGTTGGGTGTGACTTTAAAAATCGTCCCATAGTTTCCGTTGCCTCCGATAGTGGTCGTGCCATAGAAATTTCCGTCACTGCCGAGAGTCAGCGGTGATTCTGGATCTGCCCCATTGCTGCCATCGAACGAGGCAACCACCGACAGAGTGCCATTGGTCGTTACCTTGAAGATTGTCCCATTATAACCGGGGCCGCCAGAGGTGGTGGTGCCATAGAAATTTCCATCTGGCCCGAGAGTAAGTTTCGCATCCGGCCATTTCCCCGTGGTGTCATCGAACGAAACCAGCCGGGTCAGCGTGCCGTTGGTCGTGACTTTGAATACGGTTCCCTGATTGTTGCTGCCGCCCCCAACCGTGGTGCCATAGAAATTGCCGTCGTTGCCTGCCGTCAAGGCGTCATACGGGTTTGCCCCATTCGTGCCGTTGAACTCGGCCAAAGTGGTCACCATGCCGCTAGCGCTCAACTTGAACACGGTTCCCTTCGCACCGTTGCCGCCCCAACCCGTCGTGCCGTAGAAATTGCCGTCACTGCCGGGCGTCAGGGAGCGTGGCTGCACCGAGTCAGCTGCGAAAGGTGGCAATGAGAACGAGTGCAGCACCGTCAGTGACCACGTCTGGGCTTGGCCGGCGGTAAGTGTGCAAAGCAGCCAGGCCAGCATTGCGCCGGGCAGCCGTTTTAGAAAAACGCCGCACGATGGGCTGCTTTTTTTATTGGAATCAAGTTGTGAATTATTTTTCATGGAGCTCATACGGTAAGGAATCATTTTGTGGAACGATTGTAAAGCTCGTTTCCTTTTTCGGCAAACTCTTTCGACTTCTCTTCCATGCCTTTCTTGAGCGCTTCCTCTTCGGCGATGCCCTGCTCTGCGGCGTATTTGCGGACGTCTTCGGTGATTTTCATCGCGTTTATTTCTGTTGTTCCTCCAACACTGCCTGCAATTCGGCAAGCGATTCAAGGTCTTTGGGACGGCCAGCCGCTCGCTTGAGTTTGATGAGTGTCTGCAAATCGACGCATTTGAATTTTACGTTGAACGCTTCGACCTCAAATGTGTGCGGCAGCAGATCGTCATAACCACCGCCGCCCACCACTTCGCCGAGCAAATCCAGATCGCCCAACGCTGTGGTCAAGGTGAAGTTGAGTCCGTTACGAATGGTGCGTTCGTCCCACGAAAATGGCAGGCCGGGGGGGGCGCCCCGCAAATAGGGAGCGTGCGGTTGTAGCATTTTGGCGAGACGTTTAAAATTTTCAGAATTCCGCGCGTAAACGACATCGACATCGAACGTGAGTCGCGCCGAACCATGAATGTTGCTCGCCACGCCGCCGATGAGAATAAATTCGACATCATCTCGCACCAGCAGCGGCAGGAGCTTGTCGAATTGCGTGCTCATTTCTTTTTAGAACGCGCACGAATTCCCGCCTCGCGTAAAGTCGAAGCAAATGCACTGAAGTTGACAAGTTTTTCCAATCGTTGGGCATGAGTGAGTTTGAGATTTTCGCGCAACAGCGTGCGGTCCACGTCACGCATGTAAACTTCAACAACAGGATCGCGATAGGTTTCAGTTTTCATTGACGGTTCAAAGTATCAGCTTCACACCTTCGCGTAAACCTCCGCACCTTTTTCCACGAACTCCTTCGCCTTTTCTTCCATGCCTTTTTTGAGCGCTTCTTATTCGGCGATGCCTTGCTCGGCTGCGTATTTGCGGACGTCTTCGGTGATTTTCATCGAACAGAAATGCGGGCCGCACATGGAACAGAAATGCGCGGACTTCGCGCCTTCCTGCGGCAAGGTTTCGTCGTGGAATTCGCGCGCGGTTTCAGGATCGAGGCCGAGGTTGAATTGATCTTCCCAACGAAATTCAAAACGCGCTTTGCTCAAGGCGTTGTCGCGATGTTGCGCGCCAGGATGGCCTTTCGCCAAGTCCGCCGCGTGCGCCGCGATTTTGTAAGTGATGACGCCGTCTTTCACGTCTTTCTTGTTCGGCAAACCGAGATGTTCTTTCGGCGTGACGTAACAAAGCATCGCGCAGCCATACCAGCCAATCATCGCCGCGCCAATGCCACTGGTGATGTGATCGTAGCCGGGCGCGATGTCGGTCGTGAGCGGCCCGAGCGTGTAGAACGGCGCTTCGTGACACCATTCGAGTTGCTTGGTCATGTTCTCGTGAATCATGTGCATCGGGACGTGGCCGGGACCTTCGTTCATCACTTGCACGTCGAATTTCCAGGCGCGTTCGGTGAGTTCGCCTTGCGTTTTCAATTCGCCGAATTGCGCTTCGTCGTTCGCGTCGGCAATCGAACCGGGACGCAAACCGTCGCCGATGGAAAATGAAACATCGTAAGCCGCCATGATTTCGCAGATGTCATCCCAATGGGTATAGAGAAAATTTTCTTTGTGATGCGCGAGACACCATTTGGCCATGATGGAACCGCCGCGCGAAACAATTCCCGTCATGCGCCGTGCCGTCATCGGAACGTAGCGCAACAAAACTCCGGCATGGATCGTGAAGTAATCAACGCCTTGCTCGGCCTGCTCGATGAGCGTGTCGCGATAAAGTTCCCAGGTGAGGTCTTCGGCTTTGCCGCCGACTTTTTCGAGCGCCTGATAAATCGGCACAGTGCCAATCGGCACGGGCGAGTTGCGCAAAATCCATTCGCGCGTGGCGTGAATATTTTTTCCAGTGGACAAATCCATCACGGTGTCCGCGCCCCATTTCGTTGACAAACGCATTTTCTCCACTTCCTCTTCGATGCTGGAAGCGACGGCGCTGTTGCCGATGTTCGCGTTTATTTTTACGAGAAAGTTTCGACCAATAATCATCGGCTCAAGTTCAGGATGATTGATGTTCGCCGGAATAATGGCGCGCCCGCGCGCCACTTCGTCGCGAACGAATTCGGGCGTGATGAATGAAGGAATGGCTTGAGGAAATTGCGCGAAAACGCCGGGTGTATTTACGATTTGGGATTTACGATTTACGAGTTGGCTGCTGCCCGCGTGCTGCTTGCCGAGGTCATTGCGCGCCGGGTCGTCGCGTAAATCGTCAATCGTCAATCGTAAATTTTCCCGTCCCATGTTTTCGCGAATGGCGATGAATTCCATTTCCGGCGTAACGATGCCCTGTCGCGCATACCAGAGTTGCGAAACCGAATGGCCTTTGCTCGCGCGAAGCGGCTGGCGTTTCAAACCGGGAAAATGTTCGAGACGATTTTTCTTCTCCGTGCTGCTGGCGTATTCCTCGTGGCCGCGCGTGAGATAACCATTGTCCTCCGGTTTGATTTCGCGACCGGCATATTCCGCCACATCACCGCGCGCCAAAATCCAATCACGCCGCAGCGCGGGCAAACCTTGCCGCACATCGCCGTCAAAATTCGGATCGCCCCACGGCCCGGAACAATCATAAACACGCACCGGCTCATTCGCTTCAATCGCACCGGTGTATGATTTCGTCGGCGAGAGTTTAATTTCGCGCAACGGCACGCGAACGTCGGGATGGATTTTCCCGCTGACATAAACTTTTTTAGAGTTCGGCAAAACATCCGAGCTTTGCGGTTCAAAAGAATCTTTGGATGCAATCATAATTTTTGGTTGTGTCGCGCGACGGTCGCGAAGGTTGCGAAGGGAAAAATTCTCACTTCGCGTTCTTCGCGTTCTTCGCGAGAAATTAATTAAAGGGAAGCCCTGAGAGATTTTCTTGCGCCGGCATTATCCGGAATCAAGTTCAAGGGTCATTTGCGCTCACACGCAAAACTCTCAGCGTCACCGACTCGGTGATTTGGCTCCCCAGTGCGTCAAGAGTAGGTCGCAATGGAAAACGCGTCAAGCTCGCCAGTGTGTAATAACATGATGATTGAACAACGCTTGATTGTTATTTTTTAAGAGGCAAAATCTCAGGCCATGGCAAAGACAACGCATCCCCAAAACTATCCGCGCCTGGGCGAAGAAAGCAAAAAACCAGGGTTTCTTAATCCCGATAAATTAAAACAACATGTTCGAAAAATTGCTGTGGAAGAATTGAAAAGCATGATTGACGGGGCTGTTGATTATGCGAGTCGGAAATCAAGCCGGGCGATTCTCGACATTCCTGAAACTGCGAGCGATGAGGAAGCCTCGAAAATTTATTTTCGAGAAGGGCGAGCGTTGTTTAATTATTTTAAAAAATACTGCGGTGATCCCGCGACCACTGCCTATGAATGTAAGGGGCGAAATTTCAAAGAAGTTGCCGCCGAACAGTTTCATAACCGGACACTGCAAAAAGAGCGGATGAATTCAGGCTGGCGTTATCAAAGAATTGCATTCAAGTGTGCTCAAGCTTCGAATCGTTTTTCTTCTGTGTCCGATATTGGAACTGTGGAAGCTGATTTCAACGTCACAGTAGAGACAATCAATTTTCCTCCTGCTCAGACAGTGAACATTTACGTGTCCGTAAAGAATCGAGCTAATACCGTTGGCGGACAAGATCTGCCGAAGGCGATTGCTGCCCTTGAAGCATTTGCGCAACAAGATAAGAACCGTGAAGGCCCTTATCTTTGCGTTTTTGGAATCGCTATGGAACGGGGCGACCGTCAGGTCCGAAAACCGAAGAAAGGTAAAGTCGCTTATTCCGTTAACACGGAGATTTGGCTTTCAGATTTTTTCTGGCCGTTTTTTTCTACATTTTCATACGAAGAAATGATGCAAGCCGTGTGTGAATATTTTACCGACCAGGGATTAAAACAGGAAAACAGGACTATTGGTATTGCGCCACCGGCGCACCTGATTGATTCTTTTGGGGAGTGCTGTAGCAAGCACGGACTCGTTGACGAAAAAGGGGTATTCAACGATTCCAAAAAACTGGTCAGTTTCTTTTGCAAACCATTTGAAAAAAAGCCGACCGCGAAGCAGTCAAAACGTAAAATTTCTCAGTAGAGATATGGCCGATTTAAAAAATGGAAAAAATCCGGAATGTCGCATTGTTTGCGCAGACAGCCGCGCCGAGTTGAAAAACTGGAAAGAGCAGGTGGACTTGATTGTCACGTCTCCACCCTACGCCGACGCCCGACGGAATCATTATGACAGTATTCATCCTGCTCAATTCAAAGACTGGTTTTTAACATTTCATCAAAGCTTTTACGAAGCTCTCAAACCAAGCGGCAGCTTGGTCATCAACATCAAAGACAAAGTAATTGATGGAGTCCGCCACCGGTATGTCTGGCATACAATTGAAGCCCTTTGCGGGCAAGGTTGGTTCAGCATTGAGGACTATGTTTGGCGCAAGACCAATCCAATGCCTGGTTATTGGCCTAACCGTCTGCGGGACGGATGGGAATACTGTTTTCATTTAGCCAAAGGCAAAACTCCTTATATGAATCAGGATGCGGTGCGAATTCCTGTTGGCGATTGGGTCACTTCCCGCTTGGCAAAACTTGGACAAAATGATTTGTCGCGTCATAACTCTGTAAACAAAAGTGGATTTGGGCGGGATATTTCTCGTTGGGTCGGTAAGCAAACAGTTCTTCCAACGAATGTTGTTAGCGCCGCCCTCGTCGGAAAAAACAAAGGACATCCAGCGGTGTTTCCGGTCGATCTCCCGGCGTTTTTTATAAAACTATTTTGTCCAGAAAATGGTTTGGTTTGCGATCCGTTTGCGGGCAGCGGCACAACTGGCATTGCGGCAATCGCACTTTCTCGGCGTTGTCTTTTGATTGATAACAATGCCGTCTATTGTAAAACTGCTGCCTCCCGTCTGGAAAACGAAGGGGCTGCTGCGCCGGATCAAATTCGCTTGGCGGAAACGACTAAGGGAAATGGTTCTTACATTCCAAAAGATCCGCTGGAACAAATTAAGTTCTTCGAAACGCCTCCGCCTTATAGGGTAGATAAACTTAAAAAAAGTAAATAACGGGGACGGTTAATTAATAATCGCAGTTAACTTTCCTGCTGAAATATGCGCGCAGAAGCCACGCC
>JALYXC010000440.1 GCA_030947315.1 Verrucomicrobiota bacterium
CTGCGGCGGAAACCGGCCACTTGGTTTTCGGCACATTGCACACGACCGGCGCCGCTAAAACAATTGATCGTATCGTCAACGCCTTTCCCGCTAATCAACAAGAAACCATTCGCATTCAGCTTTCGACTGTATTGCAGGCGGTTATTTCGCAATTGCTCTTGCCGCGATCCGATAAACCTGGGCGCGTCGCCATTTATGAAATTATGATTAATACGCCGGCCATCGCCGCGTTGATTCGCGATAATAAAACGTTCCGTATTAATTCTGATATTCAAACCGGCGCCAAATACGGCATGGTCACGCTGGACGGATTTCTCATGGAAAAATATCAAAGGGGCTGGATTTCCCGCGAAGAAGTCGTCAATAAAGCGCAAGATCCGGCAACCATTATTCAAAAATTACAGGAATACGAAGCCGCTCAGGCCGCGCTCGCGGCCAAGGAAGCTAAAGCCGCCGCCACTACCTGATTATGTCCGAGGCCGTTTCTAATCCACTGCTGGAACTTATTAAAGAGCGCAATCTGCTCGATGATTTGCAGCTCCAGGAAGTGTTGCAGGAACATACTCGCAGCGGAAAACCGCTCGGCCAGATCTTGCAGGATTTCGGCCTGATTGATGCCGATTCGCAACTCCAGCTCGTCGCGGATCATTTAGGAACAGAAGTCGTGGAACTGCGCGACCGGGAAATCACGCCCGATATTTTAAAATCCATTCCACCGGACACCGCCAAATTATATCAAGCGCTGCCCGTGGCGGTTTTTGGTTCCACCATTCAAGTTGCCCTGGCTGAACCGCTTAATCCTTCCACGATTGATGAACTCGGATTTGTCACGCGCAAAGAAATTCAAGTCGTCGTGGCTGACCCCGCGCAAATTGAAAAAGCGATCAATAAATATTATGGCGAAAGCAGCGCGAGCGTGGCTGATATTCTCAAAGATTTTGGCGGCAACGGTGAAGTGACCAAGGAATTGGAAACCGTTGGCGCCGAACAAATGGCCAACGAAACGCCGATCATCCGTTTCGTTAACCTCGTTTTATTTCAAGCGGTGCAAGACCGCGCCAGTGATATTCATTTCGAACCGTTTGAAGACGAATTCAAAATTCGTTATCGCGTGGATGGCGCGCTTTACGAAATGGCGCCGCCGCCCAAACACCTGGCTCTGCCCGTGATTTCGCGCATCAAAATCATGTCGAATCTGAATATTTCAGAACGACGCTTGCCGCAGGATGGACGTATCAGCATGAAACTCGGCAATAAAAATATTGATTTGCGCGTCTCAACTTTACCGACGCAATTTGGCGAATCAGTCGTGCTGCGCGTTTTGGATCGCTCCGCGGTCAATCTCGATTTGGATTCGCTCGGTTTTCCCCAAACCATTTTGGAATATGTCAAGGAAGCCATTTTACAGCCCAACGGAATTTTCGTCGTGACCGGCCCGACCGGCTCTGGCAAAACGACGACGCTTTATTCCTGTTTGCGGCAAATTAATACGACCGATTCCAAACTGCTTACGGCGGAAGATCCGGTCGAATTCGACATTGAAGGCATCATGCAAGTAGCCGTCAACGAAGCAGTCGGAATGACTTTCACCAAAGCGCTTCGTTCTTTTTTGCGGCAGGATCCGGACGTGATCATGCTTGGAGAAATGCGCGATCTGGAAACATCGCAAATCGCCATTCAAGCGTCGCTCACCGGCCACCTCGTTTTGAGCACGCTTCACACCAATGATGCGCCGGGCGCCGTCACGCGTTTGATTGATATGGGCGTCGAGCCGTTTTTGATTTCTTCGACTTTAATGGCCGTGCTCGCGCAGCGATTAGTCCGCACCGTTTGCAAAAAATGCCGGACTCCTTTCGAGCCGACCGAAAGCCAATTATCGCTGCTCAACCTTTCTCCACACGACATTGGCGACAAAGTTTTTTATTACGGCCGCGGCTGCGCCCATTGCAACGATACCGGCTACAAAGGCCGCAAAGGAATTTATGAATTGCTCCGCGTGGATGAATCAGTCCGCATTTTAATCAATGACCGCGCCCCGACGGTCGTGCTTCGCCAAAAAGCGGTCGAGCTTGGCATGGTCACTTTGCGTGAAGACGGATTGCGCGGAATTTTCGACGGCGAAACGACCATCGAAGAAGTTGTCAAATATACCTGATATTTTTATCTGCATTGTTCTGGCGAGTTATTCCGTTGTGAAAATAGAATATCTTTTTTCTTTAGCGCTCGGTCTGCTGACGGTTTCAAGTTGTGCTATCAAAACCAGTCGCCCGGCAAATGTCTCAGATCGCGCCTTGCAATCAGTTACTTCTCAAAATTCTTTAAAAGCGGGCCTGGCGGAAATTGATATTACGCCGCCGATTGGTCATCGCATGGCGGGATATTTTGATGAGCGATTGGCCACCGGCATTCATGATCCTCTCCACGCCAAGGCTATCGT
>JALYXC010000274.1 GCA_030947315.1 Verrucomicrobiota bacterium
TTCAGTTTTCATTTTGTCACTTCGCGGATGGCATGGCGGATTTGCTTTTCCTGATAATGATGCGCGTCATCGCCGTCCTTACCGCTCAAAACGACTGCTCCAACATAATGCGAATGTCGAAACTTGCGGTGCGAGCCTTTGCCGCCAGGCCTCAAAACAAATCCAGCCTGTTCCAAATCCGTAACCAACTGGCGAATTTTTCTCGGCATTCATGTCCTTCAATAGCATTAGGAAACTCGAGAGTCAACGTGCGCCGCCTCCCGCGTTTCGATTTAGCGCTTTTGTTATGTTTCTTCTCGACCATTTTATTTGGCCGAATTGTGCTGTTACTGTTAATTTTATAAAGAAAATTGCGTGGCATTTGAATTTACATTTCTGGGGAGCGGAACTTCGCAGGGCGTGCCGATTATCGGTCAGGAATATCCGGACTCTTTTCTCGCCAATCCAAAAAATCATCGCCTGCGTCCTTCCATTTATGTCGCGACGGAAAAAATAAAACTTGTCGTGGATACGCCGCCGGATTTTCGCACGCAGGTGTTGCGCGAAAAAATCAAGTGGCTTGACGCGGTTCTATTTACTCACTCCCATGCCGATCATGTGATGGGATTGGATGATTGCCGGCGTTTTTGCGATTTACGCGGCGGCGCGGCTTTGCCCATTTACGCCAGCGAAAATACCATGACCGATTTAAAGCGCGTTTTTAGGTATGCCTTTCACAATGGCCCGTGGCCAAGAGGATATTTTATTCCAGAACCGCGCGTGATCCGCGGCCCTTTTGAAATTGGCGATTTGAAAATCACACCGCTGGAATTGCCGCATGGCCGCGCGCTGACGTTGGGTTTTTTATTTTCGCAAAATGGAAAAAAACAATTGGCTTATCTCAGCGATTGCAAAGAGGTGCCTTTTTCCGCCATTGAAAAAATTCACGGCGTCCGAGTGGCCGTTCTGGATGCATTGCGGCGCGCTCCTCATCCGACGCATATGTGTCTGGATGAAGCGCTGACGGCGGCGCGGCGCATCGGAGCGGACCGAACTTATTTTACTCATCTCACCCATGATTATGATCACGATCTGGCGCAGGCGGAATTGCCGCCGTCGGTAGAATTGGCTTATGATAGCTTGCGTGTGAACATTCACGAGGAACACGCTGTCTGAAAAGGAAACCCAATGCGAAAAATTTTAATTTTAATCGGGCTTGGTCTAATGGCGGAAACTTTTTCCCGCGCAGAAGATTCCGGCGATTCCGTGGTCGTCATTTACAATTCTAAAATGCCGGAATCAAAAGAAGTCGCCGAATATTATGCGCAACGCCGCCATGTTCCCGCTAAACACATTTTAGGGTTGAGTTTGCCTGCGACCGAGCAAATGACGCGACCGGAATTTCGCGATCAATTGCAAAAGCCGCTCTTAAAATGGCTGGAACAAAAAAAGTTTTTTGTTTTCAAATCAGAAATGCAGCCCGCTACCCACGACCAGCCCGCCCGGAAAGTTCGCAAAGTCAAGGAGTCGAAAATTCGTTATGCCGTGCTTTGTTACGGCGTGCCAGTGCGCATCTTGAAAGACGTCAATTTGCAAGAAAATGGAGCCGAAAAAATGCGTGCGGAACTTCGCCGCAATGAAGCTGCGGTGGATACGGAATTGGCGACTTTGCCGATGAACGATTTTAAATTATTGCTGACGGGCCCTTTGCCCAATCCTTTTTATGGGACAACTAATGCGGCCGTTTTTCATCCGACTAATGGAATTTTGTTGGTCACCCGTTTAGATGGACCGACGCCCGAAATCGCGCGCGGACTAGTGGACAAAGCCATGCAGGCGGAAACCAACGGCTTGTGGGGTCGCGCTTATTTCGATCTGCGCGGCATCACCAATGGAGAGTATAAACTCGGTGATGAGTGGCTGCATAACGCCTCCGAAATTTCGCGCCGGCTCGGTTTTGAAACTATCGTGGATACCAATGCGGAAACTTTTTCGGCTACTTTTCCGATGAGTCAAATCGCTTTTTATGCAGGCTGGTACGATGCGGAAGTTTCCGGGCCGTTCACACTTCCTGAAGTGGAATTCATGCCGGGCGCTTTTGCTTATCATCTTCATTCCTACAGCGCCGCGACAGTTCGCAGCGCGACAAAAAATTGGGTCGGCCCGCTGCTGGCCAAAGGCGCCACTGCGACGATGGGTTGTGTGGAGGAACCGTATCTCTCCGGGACGCCAGATATTTCTACTTTTACGGCGCGACTTTTGGCGGGATTTAGTTTTGGCGAAGCGGCTTATGCGGCGCAAAATTTTTTGTCATGGCAAACCACCATTGTCGGCGATCCGCTTTATCGTCCGTTCGGCAAAAATCCGCAGTTGCAGCATGAAGAATTATTGAAGCGAAAAAGTAAATTAATTGAATGGTCGCATTTACGCGTGGTGAATCTCAATTTGGCGGCGGGCTATCCCATTCGGGAAATGGTCGCCTATCTTGAAAGCCAGGAGATCACAAAACAAAGCGCAGTGTTAATGGAAAAATTGGGCGACATTTATCGTGAGCAAGGCAAGCCGTCGTCAGCTTTGTATGCTTATTCTCAGGCGCTTAAACTCAATCCGTCGCCTCAACAAAAAATCAGATTGGAAAAACTGGCTGCCCCACCAAAAGAAATTAACGCCGCCGACTCCTCCAGCGAGAAAAAATAATTTAAATTTTCAGCGCAATGCCAGTCCCCAAGTCAAGGCGATCCAGATTCCCAGGAGAAATAAGGCAAGTTGATTGCTCAATAGATTTTCCGAAAAACGGCTCGGCAAAGAATTAAGCAAACAACCCAAAAGAGAGCCGAAGAAAAATCCGCCGAGATGCGCGACAAGGTCCGCATTTTCGCCAAAGCCAATTAAAACCAAAATTAAAATTCCGCCCGCCAGACTTCGAATTATAATTCGTCGCCGCCAATGATTTTTGCGCCACTCGAAAAATAATTGCGTGGCCAATAGACCAAGCGCGCCCGTTACCATTCCCGAGGCGCCCAGACTGCGATGAATTTCAGAATAAAAAATTGCGCCCAGAAAATTCCCGCCCGCTCCCGCAATGTAAGAAGCCAAAAGCGCCCAGCCAAATCCATAACGCGCCATGGCCAGCCCAAGCAATAAAAAGCCAGTAGTGGCATTGGCCAGGGCGTGAGTGATGTCGCCATGTAACGTCATCGCCGTAAAAATTCGCCACCATTCTCCGGAAAAAATCCCGCGATTATCCATCAATCCCAAAATTTTGGCGGAGGGAAAACGGATTTCGCTCCAATAATAAAACAGCCACAGCGCTATAACCCAGAAGAGGCTTCCCCAATGAAAAAGAAGCCCACGGATATTTTGTTGAAAATTCCAACCGCGATTTTCGCGACGATATTGTCGAATCGCAGCGCGAGCATTTTCGTAGTCGGTCTCCCCCACCCTTAGTTCCCAGTTGTTTTCTTCGTGTAAAATGATTGGCTCAATTCCCTGACTGGCCAGAACGAGGCTCCAATCCATCGCCTGTTTTTGGGTGCGCGCAATGATTCGCCTGGTTTCCATATTGTCGAAATGAATTTCTAGGTTACACTATTGGCGTCACGCGAGTGATCTTAAACCATGTCGCTGCAAAACCGAGCGGTAAATCAATTGACGATTTGCGTCCGGAAAATTTTTCCGATCCAGACGATCGTCCACTTTTCTTCGAAGGGCTTAAAAGTTTCATGAAAGTCATTCAACCCAATTGTCGAATCCAATTTACGGCGGAAGATATTGAATTTATCATCCAAATATTGGGGGGGAACAGCTCGGGTTTTTTAATTCAATTGCTGACCGATGCAGAGGCGCGTGATTTGATTCTGGATAACGAAACTTTGTTTCACGCATTGCTGGAACAACGCGGCTGCCTGCATGTTTCCAATCGTTTTTATTTTTATGTGACCGTGCGCCAGGTACTGCGCGGCGTCGGCATCGAAGATCGCGCGGTGGCCGATTACGTGGCGGAAGTTCTTACTGAGTTTTCGCGCGCGGAAAATGTTCACGGACAAATTCCCGGCCATCCGCTCGACTATTTTTTTGAAATGATGGCCGCGCTGCAAACGGCCGATGAACGCACTCGCTTTTATATTCGCGCTCACATTGGAAATCATTCGCTTTTCCTTTCGGGCGTTTTTCCTGAGCGGATTCGTTTTCGCGCTGAACAAAAAGGTTTTCCTGATTTGAAATATTATGAGGAACTGGGGCGGGCCAATTATCGGGTCGCGCGGGATCATCGTTTGGCGCAAAAATTTAATCTGGCGCCAGTCTTTGATATTTTATCAGAACGCTTTGAACCGACGCGCCGCGCGCTCAACAACTTGGCCGAGCGCATTTTTTCGTTAGGCGACTACTCTCCCTCTATCAACGCAATTCTAGAAAAATTCTCCGACGGAACGGTGCCGCCGTCCGTTTGATTTCAACGGCAGAGCGTTTTGACTTTCTTCACAATGGCGTCGGCATCCAGTCCATATTTGGCGAGCAATTCTTCCGGTTTGCCGGAACGAGGCAACTCAAACACCGCGAGCTTATGCACTTTAATTCCCTCGCCGCTTAATTCGCCCGCCACCGCGTCGCCCAAACCGCCTTCTGGATAATGATCTTCCACCGTCAAAATTAAATTATTCGTTTTCTGAGCGGCAGATTGAATAAGATCTTTAGCGAGTGGCTTGACGCTATACGCATCAATCACCGTGACGGAAATTTCTTCCTTCGCTAAAATTTCGACCGCCTTTAAGGCTTCAAATAACGTAACGCCCGCAGAAACAATCGTCAGTTTGTCACCGGCGGCTTGTTTCAAAATTTTCGCGCCACCGATCGGAAAAGTTTCTTCGTTATTATAAATTACTGGTGTTTTCGGGCGGGACGTGCGCAAAAAAGAAAGGCCTTTGTGTTTGACCATTTCTTCAACGCACTTTTCGGCGCAGACCGCATCGCTCGCATACAACACGACGCTGCCCGGCAACGCGCGCATCATCGCTAAATCTTCCAAGGCCATTTGCGACCCGCCATCTTCACCAATGCTCACACCGACATGCGAGCCGACCAGTTTGATATTCGCCATGGAAATTGCGCCCATGCGAATCTGGTCATGCGCTCGAGTAAAAAACGCGGCGAAAGTCGAAGCGAAAGGAATCTTTCCCTGCGTGGCGAAACCAGTGGCGACACCCACCATATTTTGTTCCGCAATAAAACATTCCGTAAATCGTTCGGGAAATTTTTTGAAAAACTTTTCCGAATAAGTCGAATTTTTTGTGTCGCCATCGAGGGCGACGATTCGCTCGTCGGCTTCACCGAGGCGAAGTAGCGCCGTTCCAAACGCTTCACGCGTGGCGATTTTGTCCCCGAGTGTAAAATGGAGCGGCGGATAATTAGCGGGCGCTTCGTTTTTCGGCAATGGAAGCTCAGTCGGTTTTTCAATTTCAATTTTCAGACCGGATTTCGCTTTTGGCTCAAGCTCGGCCAAGGCTCGTTCCGCTTCTTCTTTAGACAACGATTTTCCATGCCAACCTTCTTGATTATCCATAAACGAAACGCCGTGCCCTTTACTGGTTTTGGCAATAATGACGAGCGGTTGTTTTCCTAAACCAGCCGCCGCGAGCACTTCCAAAATTTCTTCCATGTCATGGCCGTCTATGATTTCCGTGCGCCAATTGAACGACTGAAAACGGTTTTCGTAAATTTCGGTGTGATAACCCAGAGCCGTTTCCTGACTTTGCCCGAGACGATTCACATCAATAATAGCGACGAGATTATTTAATTGTTGTGTGCCGGCCAGCGACGCGGCTTCCCAGACGCTGCCCTCGGCGCATTCGCCATCGCCCAGCAAAACGTAAGTGCGAAAATCCAGACGATCCAAACGCGCGCTCAACGCCATGCCGACACCGACGCTTAATCCTTGACCGAGCGATCCGGTCGCAACATCCACAAAAGGCAAACGCGGTGTCGGATGTCCTTCCAGATCATTGCCGAGTTGACGCAATTTTGTTAATTCGCTGACCGGCACAAAACCATTTTCCGCCCACGCGGCATAGAGCAATGGCGCCGCATGGCCTTTGGACAAAATGAAACGATCATTATTGGCGTAATGAGGATTTTTCGGATCGTAACGCATCTGGCCAAAAAACAACGCGGCGACCAGATCGGCCGCGGAGCAACACGAGCTTGGATGTCCGCTGCCAGCGGCGGTCGTGGCAACGATGGAATGAATGCGAAGTTGGTTGGCAATGCCCGAAAGAGTTTCAGCAGAAATAGTGTTCATTTTTAAAAAATTAAGCGACGACTGTAAAAGGCGTAAAAGAAAATGGAAGCTAGAAATTATTACTGCAAATCATTCGGGTGGAACAGGTCTCCGGCCTGTTGTTTCGGGCGCCTCGCCCGAAACTTGAGCAATGGAATTTTCGCGCGGCTCGAAATTCGGCGCGACGCCGAATTTAACAGGACTCCGGCCTGTTCCACCAACCGCGCATTTTGTTATGGCGATAAAGAATGACCCGGCACACTACAACTCGGCTCCACGCCCACGGGATTGAGCGTGTAAGTTCCGCCCGAAGGGCAAGCGGGAGCCGCTTTCAAAAAAGGCGCGATATCATTGGCGGTAACTTCCACGCCGCCCGATTTTTTATTGTTCACAGCCCACATGGTTTTGGCGACCTCTAATTGTTTTAGATTAGCAATGCAACCTTGTTGGGTCGCGGCGTTGCCAGCGACCCGAAATTCCTCATGCTCACTGCGAAGTTGCTGATTTTCTTTCAGTAATTGCTGAACTTGTTCTGGCGAAAAAGCGTTGGGCGCAGGAAATTGTCCTGCAGCGACAGGCTGATTTTGCGGTGATTGTTTTTGTTTATTTAATTGGGCCACTTCATTGCGCAATTTATAAATTTCCTGATTCTCCTGGCGCAATCGCGCGACTTCATTGCTGTCCACTTGAAAGGCTTTGAGGCGTTCAAGCTCAGAACGTAAACTTTCCACTTCCTGATTTTGCTGACGCAACAAAATTAGTTCCGCATCTTTTTTCTGGTTGCTCGAATAAAGGAAAAAAATTCCGGCGAACAATCCGACGCAAACGCAGATTAAAATAATTAAAATCAATTTCATACTTTAAGAATTTTTTCGCAAACGGTTTGCATCATGTCGAGCAGATCGGTCGGCTGAAAGGTTTCATGCTTTTTTGTAACTCGCTGGATAATTCTTCGCAAGACAGGATAAAGCTCCGGGCCTTTTATTTCAGAAAAAGTAAAAATAATTTTTCAACCGCCCGTTGTGATCATAGGTAGGCCGTTCTGATTTGCGGAAACGCGCCGTTCCTGAAAGACTCGCCACCGTGCATCGGATCCAGAAATTCATGTTCATTTTTGTGTTGATCACCCTTGGTCTTTTCGCGCTGCTGCAAGTCGTTATTCAAACGAGCCAGCCATTCTATCAGGCGCGCCCACTCTCTCACTGGCTCGCGATTTATAGCGATGATGCAACTCCCAAAGAGGAAAAAATCTATGCCCGCAATGCCGTGCTTTCTATCGGCACAAATGCCTTGCCGTATGTGATGGAGCAACTCCGTCGCGATACTCCAGATTGGCGGAGGAAAATCTACCGCAGGACGACCAAACCAATCCGTACGAACGAATTTTTCGAAAGCTTTTTTAATGGGGAAGGACAGAACGCCTATGAAGCAATGATGGCATTCAGTCTTCTCGGAAGTAATCTGCAAGCGGCAGTTCCTGAACTGACTGTTTTGTTGAACAACACGAATCGAAGAATATCAGATCGTGCAATTTTCGCGTTGTGCGCCATAGGGGAAAAAGGCTTTCCCATTTTGACCAACGCCCTGGCTGAAACCAACCGACCGAATCGAGTGGCCTTGGTTGCCCATATCGGCTGGATGTCTGATGAGGTGGGCACGAACACCGTATTGCCCACTCTCCTGAATGCTCTTAACGATGACGATCCTCGCGTGCGCGAGAAAGCCAAACAGGTTCTCCTCACAATTTCCCCGGTAACAATAACGAACCAAACCCAATAATTTTTGGGATCACTCACTAACCGGACCAAAAGCGACGCCAAAAATTATTACCAATCCCTTTTCAGTAACCGGCCCAAAGTCTTCGATGATAGTAGACGGATTTTGTTTGGTAAAATAATTCACCGGTTCGGGGAGCCAGCAATCGGTGAAGCAACAAAAAGCTTCAAAAAAACACTGATAAAAAGTGGTGCGCGTGGCGGGAGTTGAACCCACAACCTTCGCCTTCGGAGGGCGCCACTCTATCCAATTGAGCTACACGCGCTTTTTGCAATCATGCCGCCAGACAAAAGTTCAGCAAGGAGAATCAGAATCCTGTTGATCTGTCAAAACACTCCGGTGAGGAACTCTAAAATAAGATTGCATTTTTAACCACCAGTCAACTTTGCTTGGTCTAAACTCGTGCTGATGCTAGAATTTGATTTCGATTAGAAAATATTTATGCCCAAATTAACCGTTTTGCCCGCCAATGTTTCGGCCGAAGTGCCGCCCGGAGAAATTTTGCTTCACGCCGGTGAAAAAGCCGGGGTCGAAATGGAAGCGGGCTGTTTTAATTGTTCCTGCGGAACGTGTGTCGTCGAAGTCGTCAGCGGCATGGAAAATCTGGAACCGCCTTCACCGGAAGAACTCGACGTGCTGGATCAATGGAACAAAGACCCGGAAAAATATCGGCTCACCTGCGTCGTAAAAATCCAAAAAGGCGAAGTGACCATCAAAGGCGGGCATTAAAAAATTCACATGGCTGAGACTCTTGCCAGTCGAGAAGTTGAACCTGAAAAAACCGAAACCAATTCGATGTCCGACGATTATTTAAAAGCATTTCGCACAATGCTTCTGGCGCGAATTCTCGATGATAAATTTGCCAGCCTGTCTCGCGCCGGGAAAATTGTCGGCGGCGTTTTTCTTGGTCGCGGTCAGGAAGCGCTCAGCGTTTCCATCGGCCAATCACTTCACAAAACAGATATTTTTGCGCCGCTCATTCGTGATGCGGCGGGGCGGCTCGCGTTTGTCGAAACCGTTTTGGAAGCGGTGCAAACGTATCAGGGTTCGTCGCTCGGACCGATGCGTGGTCGCGACGGAAATGTGCATCGCGGAAAACCGAAGGAAGGTTATCTCCCGATGATCAGTCATCTTGGCGCGATGATTCCGGTCGTGAATGGAATATTGCTCGCGCGACGTTTTAAAGGAATTAAAAATGTAGTTGGCGCAACGTGCATCGGCGAAGGCGGAACTTCCACCGGCGCATTTCACGAATCGTTGAATCAAGCGGCCGTGGAAAAACTTCCGCTCGTTTTGATTGTGGCGAATAATCAGTTTGCTTATTCAACGCCGAGTTCGCGACAATTCGCCTGCGCAGCGCTTGTTGACAAAGCGGCTGGCTACGGCGTCGCTGGACACGAAGTGGATGGAACAAATTTAAGCGCGTGTCTGGAAGTCGTTGGAGATGCGGTGAAAAATGCGCGTAACGGCAACGGCCCGCAACTGATTGTCGCAAAACTGCTGCGACTCTGCGGCCACGGCGAACACGACGACGCGGGCTATATTGATTCCAAATTGAAACAATCGGAGCTTGGCCGCGACTGCCTCAAACTCGCCGAAGAATTTTTGCTGCAACAAAAATGGGCGGACGAAAAAACCATCCGGCAATGGAAAAAAGAAACGCACGAAAAAATTGAAGACGCCGTGTCCACGGTTCAACGCGAGCCTTTGCCTGATCCTTACACAGAAAACTGGCAGGCAATTTCTTCATCACATTTAATCGAAATTCATTCCGAAATTTGATGAGCATCACTTACCTCGAAGCCATTCGTGAAGCGCAGGCCAAAGCCTTGAAAGATGATCCGCGCGTTTTTATTTACGGGCAGGATGTCGGCGCTTTTGGCGGCGCGTTTAAGGCCACAAAAAATCTGGCGCAGGAATTTCCCGGTCGCGTTATTGATTCGCCCATCAGCGAAGATGCAATGGTCGGCGCGGCGATTGGCGCGGCGATTGAAGGAATGCGTCCGATTATTGAAATGCAGTTCGCGGATTTTTCCGTGGTTGGTTTCAATCAAATTGTCAATCACGCTGCCGCATTTTTTTGGCGAACGAATGTTCCTTGTCCGATCACGGTAAGGCTTCCTGCTGGCGGAACTTCCGGTGGCGGGCCGTTTCACAGTCAAAGTATTGAAACCATTTACGCGCATTATCCGGGCTTGATTGTGATGACGCCTGCGACGGTGGAAGACGCATACAGTATGTTGCTCGAAGCAGTTGCCATTGATGATCCCGTAATTTTTTGCGAGCACAAATATCTCTATTACCATTTGAAGGCGGACAAACTTCCAACCGAAGCGATGCCAACCGGCAAAGCGCGCATCGCCCGCGCCGGTCGCGATTTAACCATCGTGGCGTATAGCGCGATGGTGCATGAAGCGCTCGCTGTCGCCGAAGAACTCGCGACCGAAGGAACGGAAATTGAAGTAGTGGATTTGCGTTCCATTAAACCGCTCGACACCGATACGGTCATGGCTTCTGTGGCGCGCACTGGTCGTTTGCTTTGCGTGGGCGAAGCGTGGCCGTGGGGCGGCGTGACTGCCGAAGTGATTGCGCGAGTTGCCACGGAAGGTTTTGATTTGCTCGACGCGCCGCCGCAACGTCTCAATGCCAAAGATACGCCGATTCCGTATCATCCAAATTTGTGGGGCGTGCATCGTCCCACCGCGCAAAGCATCAGCGTGGCGGCGCGAAACTTATTGCGAAGATGATCTGACAGAATTAACAAAATTAAACAGAATTTCCGTGATTAAAAACTACGATTTGGCGGGGCAAATCATTGGGCTTGCAATGAAAGTTCATCGGACGTTAGGTCCAGGCTTTTTGGAAGCTGTTTATCATCAAGCGTTATATTACGAATGCAAAGCCATTAGAGTTTTTTACGAAGATATTGTGGTGGGAGATTACCGCGCAGATTTGTTTGTAAATGATGAACTCATCGTGGAAATTAAAGCGGTTCAAAATCTCGGTGTCGCGCATGAAGTTCAAACGGTGAACTACCTCACCGCAACAAGAAATGAGATTGGCTTGCTCATAAACTTCGGAGCAAAAAGTCTGGAATATAAAAAGAAATTTCGTGTTCCAAAGACAGCCAACGACCTTTCGGCAAATTCTGTTTAATTTTGTGAATTCTGTCTAAAAAATTTATGCCACAAATTCCCATCATCATGCCGCAACTGGGCGAGTCCATCGCGGAGGCGACCATCATCAGTTTTCTCGTGAAACCGGGCGACACCGTGGCAGTCGGCCAGGATGTCATCGAAGTCGAGACCAACAAAGCGACCATGAATGTTACTGCGCCCGGCGCGGGAAAAATTGAAAAACTCATCGCGAAAATAAATGAAAGCTACGCCGTCGGAGAAATTCTCGGCTACATCGAAGTCACGAAAGAAGAAGCCGAGCGGCTCGGTTTGAATGACGTTGCGCCGGAAGAATCGGTGGAAAAAAAATCCAGTTCGCACGCGCAAAGTTTTTCCGCAGAAAAAAAATCGCACGGCGTTGAACCGACCGTGCGCGGTCTTCCCGTTCCCGCCAGCGCGTCCGGCGCGAGTTATATGTCGCCGCGCATGAAAGCGCGCATGAACGAGCTTGGCCTTCACGCCGCAGATTTGGCGGGCATCGCGGGCAGCGGTGCAGCTGGTCGCGTGACCATTGAAGATTTTGAAAAATACATTGCCAACCTCGAAAAAAACAAACTGACTCCAGCGTCGTCCATGCGCATCGCCGTGGCGGATGCGATGCGCCGAAGTTGGGCCAGACCGCTTGCGACTGTTGCGCTGCCGGTTTCTCTCGACCTGTTGCTCGCGCATCGAAAAAGTTCCGATCCAAAACCCGGCCCCGCGCTCTACGCTTTGCGCGCCCTGGCTCTCGCGCTTTCCGAAAACAGTTCGCCCGCCGGACGACTCGTTGGAAATAAAATTGTTCATCCCATGGCGATTGATGTCGGGTTTGCCGTGGAAGCTGAAGATGGCGTTTTGGTTCCGGTGATTCGCGGCGCGGATAAAAAATCGTTGAAAGAACTGGTCACGCGCTACAACGAACTCGTGGAATTCGCGCGCCAAAGAAAACTTCCTCCCGACGCGACCGGCGGTTCTATCGCGACCGTGACGAATTTCGGCACGTTCGGTTTGACCTGGGCGACGCCGATTCCGTTGCCGGAACAAACGCTCGTTTTAGGAATGGGCGCAGGCCGTCGCGTGCCGAACTGGGACGAAAAGAAAAGTCAATTCGTGCCGATCATGGAAGCGAACCTGACTTTGAGTTTTGATCATCGCGTCCTCGACGGCGGCGGCGCGGGAAGACTTTTGGCGCGTATCGCGTCGTTGCTGCAAGAGCCGGAGAAATTGTGAAATGAATATGGGACTTTCAAATTCAATTAAATCTGATGAACACTATTCCTTTTTTATAAAAAGATATGTAACTGGGATAGGTTGGCTTATCACCCTTTACATTGTTCCATTTGTCATAATTTTCTGCGATGACATGATTTTTAAAACGAATTGGCTCTTAACTAATATTCCGAAGTTAACGCCATTCATCTTCAAAACTTATCCGTTCTATGAGTTTGTAAGCGATTGGATATTTTTTCCCGTATAATTATGCGCATTGATCGTTGCCAGCTTCCTTGACCGCATGAGTTTTCAATTTTAATCTTTTCCGCGAGATATGAGTGCCACGCTCGAACGCATTGAACAGGAAGCGCTCGCGCTTTCTCCCAAGGAACGAGCCGAGATTGTCGGCAAACTTTGGGAAAGTCTCGACTACACGCCATATCCAGAATTAAGCAAGGAATGGCAAATAGAAATCGAACGTTGCCGTCGCGAAATTCGTGATGGAAAAGTAAAATCTGTTCCCGGCGAAGAAGTTTCGCGGAAGGCGCAACAACTCGCCGCTCAATATTCTCCTGCCGACTCCATCTACGATCAAGACTGATACAGATTCTTGGTTCGCGTTAAAAATGAAATTCGGCGCGCATTGTTCAACTTCCGGCGGCGTTTGGAAAGGCTCGAACACGTTGCAGCCATCTGCATTGAAAACTGATGTGCAGAAATCCGAATTCTGGTATCTTCGATGTATGAAGTTGGACGATTTAAACGGCGTTGTACATTCTGACCCGGACATTCTTGGCGGAACGCCTGTTTTTGTCGGCACGCGGGTTCCCTTGCAAAATTTGGTTGATTACCTCGAAGGCGGGGAATCCATCGAAGACTTTCTCGACGGCTTTCCTTCTGTTAAACGCACCCAGGTTATTGCACTCATTGAAGCGGGCAAAATGAAAATGCTCGAAACCGTTGGCTCATGCGCATCTTAATCGATGAATGTCTCAACTGGCGTTTGAGTCGCGCTCTCACCGGGCACTACGCCGTTTCGGCTCAGAAGATGGGCTGGAGCGGAATCAAAAACGGAAAGCTGCTCGCGCTGGCAGTTGAAAATGGTTTCGATATTTTTCTGACGGGTGATCGCAATTTAGCTTTTCAACAGAACCTGATAGAAATTTCAATTGCAGTGGTTGTTCTCGAAACAAAAGGGATTCAACTCCATCACACCTTGCCATTGATGCCAAGAGTGCTGGCTATTTTTCCTACATTAAAACCCGGTCAAGTTGTTCGCATTTCTGCCTGACGAATGAAATTCGGCGCACATTGTTCAACGGGCGGCGGTGTTTGGAAAGCGCTCGAACGCGGCGCGGGTATCAACTGCGAAGTCGTCCAGCTTTTCGTCAAAAATAATATGCAATGGTTCGGCAAACCTTACACGCCGAAGGATCTCGCGCTTTATGCCAACCAACTTGCCTCACAGAAATTTTCCTGTGTCTTCGGTCACACCGGTTATCTGATTAACCTCGGTGCGGCGGCTTCGGAGAATCGCGATAAATCCATCAAGTCGTTGGTGCAGGAAATTAATCTCGCCACCGATTTAGGTCTTCCATTTTTAGTGCTGCATCCCGGCGCGCATCTCGGAGCAGGAGAAGATTGCGGTTTGACGCAGATTGTCGCGGGACTGGATGAAGTTTTCAAAGTGAC
>JALYXC010000304.1 GCA_030947315.1 Verrucomicrobiota bacterium
TTCCGTTTCACTGCGAATTCCTTGCAACGCCTGCGTTCGTTGTTCGGCAGAAAGAGTTTTGTCGGCGCGAACCGATTTAGCCTGTTCTTCCGCCGCTTTTTTCATGTCGAAAACCTTGACCGCCGTATCTTTGGGCAATCCTTGTTTTTGCGCCACTTTGGACATGCCTTGAAAAGCAAAATCCTGGTTCATCTGGTATTCAGCAAAACGCGTTTCCCCCAAAATATTTTTTAATTTTTCGTCCAGTTCTTTTTGCGCGACGGCTTTTTTTTCTTTCTCAGCTTTATCCAAATTGCCTGCGCCCATCATCGGAAATTCATCATCGAATTTCTTTTTCTCTTTAAAAATATCGCGAAATTCCTGTTCGTTCGGCTCAAAACTTCCCAGTTGCATCCGCATCATCATGGCGGTTTCCGATAAACGTAATTGGTAATCTTCCATTTCCTGCGGCGTTAAAATTTTCGCCAAATCCGCTTCCATTTCTTTTTGCACTTTCCGGATATCTTCCACGTCGGGGTTCCGTTTTTCATCGTTTTCATTATCTTGGCTTGTTGCATTTGCATCAATTCCATGACTTGGGTTTGTTTTCCCGACGGTAAAAAATCGAGCAGCGATTCCAAAATTTTCGGCGTCGCCATATCTGGTTTTTCTTCAGGTTCGATCCCGAGCAATTCCTTCAGCAACGCTCGTTTCTCTTTGTTCAATTCCTGGTTTTGCTTGACTCTTTCCTCGTCCATCATTCCCGCAAACATATTTCCCGATTTCCAAAATTCGAATTTGTTGGTGGAGGCGACCTTCAGCGCCTGCTTGCGCGATTCAAATAATTTATTCACATCAGCCACGATGATGTCGCGAATGGTTTCTTCCGGGCAGCCAATGGCGCGCAAATTTTCAATATATTTTTTGTAATCTTCGGACTCGACCATGCGCCAATCAATTTTCTTTTCCGGTCCCGCCACCAGCACCGTTTCTTTTTTGGTTTTTGTGACAACGCGGCCGGCCGTGTTCGTGACGGTTTTTAACTTCTCGGAATTGGTGGTCAAAGGCGCGGGCCGATTTGTCATGATGTAACCCGCCAGACCGATGTTTAAAACCAGCGAAAGGATTAACAAAAATTTCATAGTTGATTTGCGTGCTTGTTGTTCCGCCATTTTACAAAAACCATTTTAATTGAAAATAGAAATGTTTTGAGCCGGCTCAATCACTCTAAAGTTCCGACAAAACGGAAAGGGGAAAAAATTTCCTCAAAAACGCGCTTGCCAATTTATCCGCTCGTTTTTTATTCTGTGGCAGTAAAATAATTTTTCATGAGTACTCTTTCCATTTCCATCCAATCTTTTTCCGTTGAAGCGTTGCCGGTGCGCGTTTATGCGGACCCAGCCGATTTATATCGCGACGCCGCGAGCATTGCCCAAAAATGTTTGCAGGAAGCGTTGGGCGCGCGCGGATTGGCCGCAGCGATTTTAGCGACCGGCAATTCGCAAATTATTTTTCTGGATGAACTCGTCCGGCTCGGCGGAGTGGATTGGTCAAAGATTATTTTGTTTCACATGGACGAATATCTGGGTCTGGACGCAAATCACCGCGCCAGTTTTCGTCGTTACATGCGCGAACGGGTGGAAAGCCGCGTTCATCCGCGTGAATTTCACTATCTGGCGGGTGACGCTTTGGAGCCGCTCGACGAATGTGAACGCTACGCCAAACTTTTGCGCGCGCAACCGATTGACCTTTGTTGTCTGGGCATCGGGGAAAATGGCCATATCGCTTTCAATGATCCGGCGGTCGCCAAATTTAACGATCCGCATTTTGTAAAAATCGTGAAGCTCGATGACGTCTGCAAAATGCAACAAGTCAAACAGGAGCATTTTCCGAATTTGGAATCGGTCAATCCGTACGCGCTGACGTTGACCATTCCCGCTCTGTGCTCCGCAAAAAAAATGCTTTGTCTCGCGCCGGAAAAACGAAAAGCGGAGCCGATAAAAAATATGTTGAGAGGACCGGTCAGCGCTGATTGTCCCGCGTCTATTTTGCGAACACAAGCGCAGGCGATTTTATTTTTGGATCAGGATTCCGCGAGTTTGCTGTGAAAAAAACTGTGGTGAATTCTCATTAACACCGTGGCTTTAGCCCGGTGAAAAATAAGATTAAATAGATCGAGCCGTTTTAACGGCTTTCTGACGATACGATGCAGAGGTAAGCCGTTAACGGCTGAACTTCCCTCAATGTTGCGCCACACCGGGCTAAAGCCGCGGTGTTAATGAGAAATTTAAAACTTATCTCATAAATAAGAACCGTGCCGAATTGAAACAGGGATGCACAAGATAAACAGGATAATCTAGAAGGAAATAGTTTCGCCCGGAATCCTGTCCATCCTGTTTATCCTTGTTAAACCATTTATGAGATGAGTTTTAGATACATCAGTCCCGACTATTACAGAGTTCTACAAAGGTTCTCAGAGCTTTCTGTAAGTTATTTTCTATTTTGCGGATTTTCATTTCACGACTAAATCTGAAAACGGCGCGAGATAGGCCTGCAAAAAAACAAGTAGTCCAACCAGGGCGGCCAACGCCAGGCTATGAAAAAAAACATAACGCAATATGTCTCCTTCGTGTCCGTACCAATTCGTCGCGGTGCTGGCGACTACGATGCTTTGCGCGTCCACCATTTTTCCCATCACGCCGCCGGAACTGTTGGCCGCAGCCATCAAGATTGGACTGAGATTGGTTTGTTTTGCGGTGATCGTTTGCAGACTGCCGAACAAAACATTGGAAGCGGTATCGGAGCCAGTCAAGGCCACCCCGAGCCAGCCGAGCATCGTTCCAAAAAAAGGATACAACACGCCGGTTTTGGCCAGAGCCAGGCCGAGCGTCGCATCGGCGCCGGAATATTTTGTGACGTAACCGAGCGCGAGCATGGCGGCAATCGTGATCAGCGAAAAACGAACCCGCCACAGGGTTTGCGCATAAATCTGCAACATTTCGCGCATCGAAAAACCTATTCTAAAACCAGCGATGATGGCCGCCAAAAAAATTCCGCTGCCTGTCGCGGAAAGCCAGTTGAATTTAAAAATCGCTTCTTCCGGTTTGGCCGGTTTTTCCAAGGTCGGTTTCGGCGCAATGGGCGGAGTGCGAACGACCAGATTATGCAAATAAGCGACTTTAATTTCCGGCGCAGAAATAGTGTTCAGAGATTTTTTTACGATCGGCAATCCCCAGATAAAAATGCAAAACGTCAAAAGCATCCACGGCATCCAGGCGCGCATCATTTCCTTCCGCTGAATTATTGCTGGCTCTGAAGAAACAGAAATGGTTTCGCCGCTGTCCGGCAATTTCCAAATCGTTTTTGGCCGCCAAAATTTAAGCAGCACAATGATGGCGATAATTGAACTGAGGGAAGCGATAATATCCACCAGCCACGGCCCGTGAAAATTTGAAACGAGAAATTGCGGCACGGCAAAAAATATTCCGGCAACCAGCGCGGCCGGCCACACCTCACAAAGTCCGCGAAAACCAGCCATTGCCCAAACCACCCAAAATGGAACGAGCAAAGAAAAAAATGGAAGTTGTCGGCCGACCATGGCCGAAAGTTTTAGCAAATCAATTCCCGTCACCGCGGCCAGCGCGATGATCGGTGTGCCGAGCGCGCCGAAAGCGACCGGCGCTGTATTGGCAATGAGCGAAAGGCCCGAAGCGGCCAGCGGTTTGAAACCGAGTTGCATTAAAATCGCGGCGGTGATTGCGACCGGCGTGCCGAATCCGGCCGCGCCTTCAAAAAATGCGCCAAACGAAAACGCGATTAGAATAACCTGAATGCGCGGATCGGGCGCAATCGAAGCGAGATGCCGGCGGATCAGCGCGAACAAACCTTTTTGGACGGTGAGTTGATAGAGAAAAATTAAATTCAGAACAATCCAGCCGATGGGAAATAATCCGTAAGCACCGCCGAAAATCGTGGTGGCTGCGGCGGCTTTCATCGGCATTCGAAAAATAAAAATCGCCACTAAAAGCGCAATGGCCAGACCGAAAAGCGCTGCGAGATGAATTCGAATTTTGAAGATCGCAATGGAACCCAGCAAAACTAAAATCGGCAGCGCGGCCAGCGCCGTGGATAAAACGCCGTTATTCAGCGGATCATAATTTTGCGGCCAGATGGTTTCCATTTCATCGAACGGATTGGGCAAGCCAATCGAGATAACGTTTATTGCCCGCGCTTACGGACAACACCACAAATTCCGGCGTGTCGTAAGAATGATTTTCCAAAATATTTTTTTCCAATTCCGGCAGGTTCTTTTTTGTGGTCTTGAAAAGAATGAGAATTTCGTTGGCGCGCTCCAGCTTCCCCTGCCACCAAAAATGCGATTCGATTTTCGGAATTAAATTGGCGCAGGCGGCCAGACGATTTTTTACAATGTTTTGGGCGAGTCGGCGCGCGGTTTTTAAATCGGGCGCCGTCACCAGCACTAGATAAAATCGTCTCGCCTGTTGCATTCGTGAACAAAACTTTGGTTTGCGAACTGATGCAAGAAAAACCCAAGAGGTTCTTGAATTTTTTATCAGCGTACCGGAAGATGAAATGAATGTTTCATAAAACTTATCTTATCACCTGTTTAGCGCGGATTTTTCGGATCGTTTCTATTTGGGCGGCTGGTTTGTGCTTTTTCCTTTTACTTCCTCGAGCCGAAGCGGTGATTCGTGACGGCGGAATTGATCCAGCCAATTTGGGAAAGGGCGACTGGGTTTATTCGATGACCGACGCGACGAACCGACTCGGCGGCCATATCAGCAGTGTCACGAACGAAAACAGCTTAATGCTCTTTTACAAAAGCCAGGGGATTCGTTACATGATTGTCAAAGCAGCGACCAGTGATCAATTGTTTAATGGCTGCTATGCCAGTCCGCAGTTTACGAGCAATCTCGTCAACATCGCGCACGCCAATGGCATTTTAATTTTTGGCTACAATCGCTCTTATGGGTCAAATGTTCTCGGGGAAATTTCCATTGCTAACTTCGTCTTCAATCAGGGAGCTGATGGGTTTGTATTCGATGCCGAAACGGAATGGGAAAGTGGGCAAACCTGGATTGGCACCAATGGTCCAGCGTTGGCCTGGCAACTTTGTTCAGCAGTCCGCTCCAATTGGCCGACAAAATTTTTGGCGCACGCCCCGTTCCCGATCATCTATCTCCACCTAAGTTTTCCTTACAAGGAATTTGGATTCTGGTGTGATGCGGTCATGCCTCAAATTTATCACTTTTCGAATCGGCCAGGTTTAAAATCTTCGGTGAGCGCGGGAATTAATTGGTCAGACGTAAAC
>JALYXC010000306.1 GCA_030947315.1 Verrucomicrobiota bacterium
ATCACAGAATGTCGCGGGACAGACGAAATTGGCGTTTGCTACTCAGCTTGGAAAGTAACGGCAGCGGGCGGCGTGGGTGTTTACAAAGGACCTTCCTTCACCGCTGATCGGGTAACGGATACGAGTGGCAATGCGTATGTGATTCCGGTCAACGCGCATTTTGGGCGCGTGAGCAATCGTTTTTCTTCTACTTGTGGCGATCCAGGTCCGCGTCCGAGTTATAATGGATTCCTTTGGGGTTACTGGGCCACTGGCACGACTCGCCAAGGTTGGATTCCGTACGGGACAGGCTATTCTGTGGGCGATCCTACATGGTCTGGCTCGTGTTGCGGGCCTGCCGGAAAAGACTGGGACTGCAACGATCCAAAAAGTTCATGCCCAAGTTATGTGGGTTGCGGAGGCGCGGGCGCGGGCAGTGGAACCTGCAGCACCGCCCATTGGACAATTGGCACCAGTGGGACTGACATAAGTCACGAAAGATATTACATTCGTTACG
This sequence comes from Verrucomicrobiota bacterium, assembly GCA_030947315.1. Classification (GTDB taxonomy): domain Bacteria; phylum Verrucomicrobiota; class Verrucomicrobiia; order Limisphaerales; family CANJXF01; genus JALYXC01. The sequence goes on from JALYXC010000306.1 coordinate 497, forward strand.
GAGCGGACAGCACAACCTATGGCTGGCTGGTTCCCGGCGATGTCGTTTATCGTTATGGTTATAAGAGTGCCGCCTGCTGTGTCGCATGTCCGAGTGGCATTTGGAGTTGTGTGCAAGCGGTCTGCTGCAAATATGTTCCGAACGGCTGTCGTGGTTGGACCTGCTCAAGCATTCTCGGTTCGACGACAAACAACAACACGCCTTGTTATCCTGGATTGCCATGTCCGAACTGATCTGCGCGAATTTCCAAATCCAAAAATGAATAAACAAAAATCAAACCGTGAAAAATGGAAAAAAATCTGGCGACTACAAGCCGCTTATTCACCGAGTAGATAACTTAGTCGAAAAGGCAAGTGTGCGATTCGCCGGAAAAATTCCGCGCCGGAGTTTTCTGGGTCGCCTTACGGAGTGTCGCGGCACGTATGATGTCAATATTTGTTATACGCCCTGGGTAGTTACGACGGCTGAACCCGGCATGTACGGCATCAATGGCTTGCCCGGAATCGCTTTGCGGAAAGGTCCATCATTTAGCGCGCCGGTCGTGACGAGAAGTGATGGCGTCACGCCGAACGTGTTGGAAGTGGGTCATCATTTTGGCCGACAAAGCAATCGCAGCAGCAGCGGCACTGGCTGTCCCGATCCAGGACCGCGCTTGAGTCAAAACGGTTTTTTATGGGGATACGGAACAGGCATCTCTTCTCCGCGCAATGGCTGGTGGCCTTACAATGTCGGCGGGGTTACTTATGCGACTCCTGATTCCGGTTACACGGGATGGATGTGCGGACCGGGACCGGCGGATTGGGATTGTCGGTACGGCGGAAAAAGTAATTGCCCCAGTTACAATGGATGCGGCGGAAATTTTGTCAGCGGCGAAACCTGCAGCACTTCGTTCCGGCCGGTGATCGCGGTGGGAACTGATCTCAGCGAAGAGAAATATCTCTTTCGTTATGCGGTGGAAAGCACCCCCTGTGGCTGGCTCGTTCCCGGTGACATAATAAAACGCTACGGCTACATGTCTTCCTACAAAGGCGAGGGATGGAGTTGCATCCGGGTCATCTGCGCCAAGTGGATGCCCTACGACTGTCGCGGCTGGACTAAATCCAATTGCCTGGGCAATCCACTTTCGTACACCCCGTCGACTTGTTCGTCGCAGGTCAGCATCGCTTGTACGACTTAAACGACGAAAGAACAGCGATTTAAAAATGTTCTCACCGATGCTCTTGCGAAATTTTCGCAGAGCATCAATTCTATAAGCGATGTCCGGGACCATCATCCTTCTCCTTGCCGCCATCTTCATTCTCGCAGCGGTTTCCAAACTTCGGGCGCGCGAGGCGTTTGCTGCTGTTCTTCGGAATCTCGCGCCCCAGATTTTCGTCGTGTCGCTTTCAATTATCGTTCCGGTGATTGAACTTGCGTTGGCCGCATTTCTGTTAAGCGGAATTGCGCTGCAAAAAGCGCTTGCCGCCTCCATCGCCATGCTCGTTGTTTTCACAATTATCCTCGCAGAAATGTGGCGTCGCGGTTTGAAAGGTTGCGCTTGCTTTGGCGAAACGGTTAATACCGCCACCACGAGCAGCGGGCTGATTCGAAACTTAATTCTGATCGCTGCCGCCGCGTCCATCATGAACGAGCGGGAACCCATTTCATTTTTAGGGCCGGACCTTTCCACTTTCTTAGCGCGGCTCACCGTAATAATTGGCGCGCTTTGTCTCTGGCCATGTTTAGTTGCACTGGTCAGCCGGCGGAAATATATTTTTAATTATTAATATGAATGCCATCTGGATCACCTCAATGATTTTGCAATGGGCGATGATTCTCGTGTTGAGTCTCCTCGTCCTCTCGCTCATGCGCCAACTCGGCGAACGCGCCCTGCCGGCCAGCACAGAGAAAAATCCGGACGAAATTTTCAATCCGTTCAGTGAAATACCGGAGTATTCCGTTACCCTCATGAATGGCGGAAAATTTAATTTTGGCGGCGCTTCCCAAAATCTTCCCTGCCTGATTATTTTTTTCTCTCCGAAATGCGGCGCGTGCGAAGAACTGCCCGGAGCCATCCTGGAATTTGTCAAAAAATATCCACTTTCAAAATTTCAATTACTGGCGGTTTTAAAACGCGCTGATCGCAAAAGCGCCGAGGAATTCGTCACCGAAAAATCGCTGGCTGCGATTCCCCTTGCGTTGGAAGAAGATTTTCCAGCCGATTTAAATCCCGGCGGCGCGCCGTTTGCCGCGGCGCTGGCCACCGGCGGAAAAGTCGCCGCGCGCGGCAAACCGAAAACATTGACGCATCTTTTGGAAATGGCGAACGCCGCGCAAAACATGGCCGAAATGGCTCCCGATCATTCGCGACGCACTCATGAATGGGGCGAATCTGCCCCCTACTGGATGCCCGAACAAATCGGCGCTCAACCATCCCAGCTTCCTTCAGAACCAGTCTCGACAGAAGCGCGCGTCTGATTTTTAAGGCTCAGAAATTTGTCCGCACAACACCACTCTTTTAGCCCCGGTCGTTTGCGGAAGATTTCCCGCTTTTCTCTTCCACCGCAAAAAGGCGAGCCAGGCAAAGGCCGCTGGCTCAATCGCCTCGACGGGCCAGCCCATTTCTTCACTCGTCACCATTTCGATTTCTTTTTCATACGTTGCCAGAATATTTTGCCGAATGGCCCGGATCAAAGTGGGATTAAGCGCGCCGCCGCCTGTTAAAATAATCTTGTCCGGCGCAGACTTGAGATGAAGTTTGTAATTCATCGCCAAAGAACGCGCCGTGAATTCCGCAAAAGTCGCCAGCGCATCGAAACAAGAAAGTGCGCCCATCTCTCGAATTACTTTTTTGAAAAAAAGCTCGCCAAACAATTCGCGTCCCGTGCTTTTCGGCGGAGTTTTTTTGAAGTAAGGATGTTGCAACCATTTTTTTAGAAGCGTTTCCGACGCAATTCCGCGCGCCGCCCACTCGCCGTTTTTATCAAACGTTTTTTTTCCCTTCGTAAAATAACGCATCGCAAAATCAGTCAGCATATTGGCCGGGCCGGTGTCGAACGCCAAAACTCCCGCCGTTTTATTTTTCCAATTAATCGAAGTCACATTGCTGATCCCGCCCAGGTTGTTGACGCAAATGTGTTTTCCGCATTCGCCAAAAACCAACTGATGAAAAATCGTGGCGAGAGGCGCGCCTTCTCCTCCTGCCGCCAGATCAGCCGCGCGAAAATTACTCACTACCGGCACGCGAAATTTTTCCACCAGATACGCCGGTTCGCCGAGTTGAAACGTGGCAGGATTTTTTTTGTTCGGATTATGAAAAATAGTTTGGCCATGCAGGCCGATAAGTTGCGGTTTTATTTTTCCCCGCGCTGCTTCGTTTGCGTAAAATCGCCCGAGATCATGGTGCAGTTGTGACACTTCCCAACTGGACAAATCGTTGCTGGCGGCCTGATGCAATTTGTTTTTCAACATCGCGGGAAATTGCGCTGACCACAATTTTTTAAGTTGAATTTGTCCAGAGTTAATTTCGCAAAGCGCGTAATCCACACCATCAATGCTGGTGCCCGACATGATTCCCATCACTCTCAAATTTTTCATGGCGTGATTGTAGCCGAACATTTGCTTTCGCAAAAAAATTTCGCGAGTCCGGAATTTTGTTGAAAAATTCGTATTTTCGGTTAAAAATTTACGGCTTAATTTTTTATGACGAATTTTAAATTATTTTTTTTCCTCTCC
>JALYXC010000311.1 GCA_030947315.1 Verrucomicrobiota bacterium
GGCTTGAATATTGGTGAGGCTCAAAGTTTCTCCAGTCCAATCCACGTTGCCAGAAATTTTATCCGCCTGAAAAATTCCCCATTTAAATTGATCTCCCTTCACGACGAAATGCATGTCGGCATCTTCCTTTCTGCCAATGGTCAAATTGCCGTTCAATTGCACGGATGGAGGTTCGGCAAACTGATACGGCTCAATGGCAGCCGCCACTTTTTTGCCAATCGCGCGCGTCACCAACATTGGATCCATGGTGCTGTCAATGTCGGTAAAAAATATTTTGTTCTGGGAAAAATCAATTTCAATTTTCGGCGCGTTAATTACTTTGCCGCCCCGCTCCAAACGGCCATGGTTTAATTTCAAAAAAAGATCCGTATATTCCATCGCTGCCCGCGCCGCATCCACACTGGTGCCGCGATAAGTAAAATTCGTCGCGGCAATTTTTCCTTGAACGCTGATTTGTTCTTTCTTTTCCCAGTTGCCGGTAATTTCAGCTTCAATAAATGGCGGCAAGGTGAATTCAAAATAATCCAGTCCCACCTGCGCGGTTTTGGGCAATTGCTCCCGCGCGATTTTCGGATTGATTTCGCTTTGCACGCGCCAATGAAAATCACGGGTCCGCTCATTTGAAATAAGATTCAAACGCGCCTCGCCTTCCGGCCGCACCACATGAATGTCCGGCAAATTCCAAATCCGGTTGGTATAATTAAAACTCGTTTCTCCAGAATCAAAGGGCACCTGCCGATAAGAACCTTTGCCCGCCGAAACATTTCCATCGAGTTGCAGCGACTCTAAAACCGCGCGCCAGTCCGGTTTGGAATTTGTCCAGGCGGGCAAAATGGCTTGGGCTTGCCCGCGCACCTGGGGCGGATTTTCCCACGCGTATTTTTGGAAAAAACGTTTCCCCCCGTCCGTCAAGAGCGGAACGATTTTTTGCAAATCGAAATCTGAAGTCGCTTTGATTTGCGCAGCGCGGGAAGAAATATTCAGTTGTCCGGCGACTTCGAAATGGCCGTCGTAAAGTTCACCTTGAATTTTTTCCAAAACCAAATCCGGCGCACTCCATCGGCCCGCGCAAAATAATTTTTGCGCTTCCAGTTTTGGTGATTTGATTTTTAGAAAATCGCCGTTCCAATCCAGTGTGAACGGTTCGAGTTTGCTCCAGTTTCCCCAACTTTTCTCCGGTTGCGGCAAAGCATTCGCCGCACGCCGTCCTAAAACAATCCGGCCTTGCGCATTTTGGGCGGAAAAAAAGTTCGACGTTCCGAGATGAGCCTCGAGTTGGAGCGCGCTCAGATTTCCCTGCGCGGCGAGGGGAATAAAATTTGTAAGAAAGTGAGTCGAATTTCCGTTCCAATTGATCTGGGCAGCTTGCACCCGATTCGTGCGGTTCATCCAGGCCGTTTCAAACTGTTGCGCCACAAAATTTATTTTGGCTTCGATCGGATTAGTCAGCACCAGGCGTGAGACCAGTTTCACCGATAAATCAATATTTTCTCCCCGGCCCCAAATCGTTTGCGCGCGATCCGCCGCCAGATGCAATTGGAGCGGAGAAGTGGGCGGATTCAAATCGGCCGTCAGGTTAAGGTTCAAAAATTTTCCCCAGGGCGTTTCGGCCCCGGTGGCCGCTAGTTTTAATTCGCCTTGCGTCATTTTAAAATCACGCGCGTCGCCTTGAATTTTCAAATTTAATTCTGGCGGCGCGGCGAATTTAATTTTTTTCCAAAGGTCCGCAAACTGATTCAGTTTAGAGGAAGCGTCCGGTTTTTTTTGCTGTTTGCTTTTCGACAATTTTAAATGGCGCAGCGCGGATACATGAGTAATGACGCCGCTGATTTGCACCGGCGCATTTTGAAAACGAGCGGCAAAACGTTTTATTTCAACTTGGTCATGCGGCAAAAAGTCCAGTTCGGCATGGACATGATCGAGCGTCAAAAATTCCCGCTGGAGTTTTGAAAGCGGCCAACGCAATTCTCCTTCTTGAATCCTCAGCGCATTCCATTTTAATTCGGATTGCATGAGCGCGGGCAAATCCAAAGTCAGTTCTCCTTCCGCAGCGGAAAATTCCGGAACCAACTGGAAGCGGCGCGTGAACCGCGCGTTTTCAAAAATGATGCCGCGCAGACCGCGCAAATAAACGCGGCGGTAGTCCACCTCCAAACCATTTTGGCGAAGTTTGTTGAGCAAAGGCTCTTTCAAAAAATCAGGCAGCCCGATCGTATTTAAATAAACGCCCGCCGAGACAATTAAAAAAATCGCGAAAAGTATTCCTATGCGAAACGCGCGGAAAATCCGGCGCGCCCTGACCCAAAAACGTTTTTGCGAAAGCGTGGCCATTTATTTGAGAGGGGAAATAACTAAATCCTGCCGCACAAATTCGTAGAATAAATCCCAGGGAAATTCAAAAATCATCCGTTCACCATCAAGCATGACGGCGGCGTAAGGATGCCTCAGCTCGGACAGGCCGCCGAATTCCAGGTTTAAAGTTTCCCGGCGGCCATCTTTATTTATCTGCAAAGAAATTTCATGATCCGCTTCCTGAAAACCAAAACGCTCGCGATTTTTTTCGTCGCGCGCGATCCAAAAAACAGCTTTCAATTCGCCGAGCCGATGCATCGTTTCTTCCATCGAAAATGAGTTGGTATATTCCTGAAATCCTGGAACAAGGAGCCATTCGTTTTCGGATTTGTGCATCAAGGTTCGCGTCTGACCTTTTTGGCGAATCGTGACGCTGGCGACATTCGTGGATTGAAAATTCCAGATGCGCCGCTCGCGAAATTGCCACGCGGCCTGCGGAAAATATTGAAAGTCTTCCAGTTTAATAAAATTCACGGAACTTTCATCCGCGCGCCGGACAAAAAATTTTCCTGACTCGTTCGCGCCAAAATCAATTTGTTCCCGGACAATTTGTATGGCGCCGGAAGCGTTGTTTGAAAAACTTCGCAGCGCGTATTGAAATTGCGGCGGCGCTAGTCCATACGCGCTAAAATCGGTCACGACTGCTTTTTCGAATTCAACCTGGAGGCGGCTCAGGCGCGAAAGCAAATCGTTGACAAAACTTGCATCCACCGTCATGGGGCTGGCGCTCTTGATCGCCCAAAGGCCGTTGGTTTGCCGTTGCAATTGAAATGAATCCTCCCCCGCAATTTTAATTTGGTCAATCTGTTGCGGCAATAAATTAACCAGATGCCGATCGCGAAAATCGTCAATCGCGCCACTCCAG
>JALYXC010000350.1 GCA_030947315.1 Verrucomicrobiota bacterium
CACTAAATCGGCGGGAACAACCCCTTTGCGGCTGGCGTCGGTATTTCCTTCGATGACGATATAGGCGTTGCCAAAAGAGCCGGCGAGTTTTCCAATTTCCTCCAACACTACTGGAATATTCGTATCGTATCCCGGATTCAAAATAGTTTTGTTCGGCTCGAAAGAAATGATGACGGACTTGGTTAAAATTTCGCCTGATTCGGCTTCGGCATTTTTAAAAATGGAACCCGCTTTAAAGGAAGGCTGCGATAAATCGCGCACTTCTTTGAATTCCTCCGCGAGTTTTGCCAGGACACCCGCCGCTTTGACTTTGGCTGAAGAAACCGGCGCGCTGATCGCGCCGAGCGAGCGATAAATAGTTGAGGCGCGGTTCCAAACCACTTCAAAATTGGATGGGTTCAAAGGATCGAGAAAGAAATTTGAGTTCTCGCGATAATTCGCCAGGTGCGCGTCGCCTTCAATTATTCCGCCATCTTTCCCGATCATCGCGGTGCAATCTTCCACTGGCAAACTGTAAGCAGCCGACATCAGCTTGGCGGCGTTCGGGACATTTTTTCGCACCATATCCACGCCCTCGAAAATTCCGCGCACGAGATTCGCGACGATGTCAGGATGATCGCGGAAAAAATCATTTCGCACGGCCCACACATCCGCGATCAAATGGTTCGCGCTATCAGTGCTGACCACGAGTCGCGTGTCTTTGACCTGTTCGGAAACGGTGTAAATATCGGGCGACCATCCAACAAACGCGTCAAACGATTTGTCCTGCACGAAAATTTTCGCCGCCGCCGGAGCATCCCCGGCCCATTTGAAATCCACTTCCGCCGGATCAATTCCGGCATCAATTAAAAGCGACATAACGAGATAATGACTCGGAGAATTTTGCGCGAGCACGACTTTTTTTCGCTTGCCGTTTTTCATGCGAAAATCGTTGATGGTGCGAATATCGCCGCGCGCCACAATTCCATCGCCGCCGTCGGACCAATCAATTTGCTGGCAAACGACCGGCACGGTTCGTGAATCTTTCGCGAGTTCCGGCGCGAACAACGCGATCATATCAAGCGTTCCCCAGAGGACATGACTGTGGCCGCTGGCGAAAAGATCACGCGCTTTCACCGGATCATCCACGAGCAAGAGATTCAAATAAAAACCATATTTTTTGTAAAACAGGCTTCCTTCATTCGCGGCCATTCCATTGTTCGCCACGATGATTGGCGCCCAACCCGGCCAGACATTGATCGGGAATTGCACAACCAATTTTCCGTCCTTCATCCCTTTGTCGTAATCACTCACGCCAGAAACCGGTGGGATCGCCGAACCATCAATGAGAGAAACGGTTTTGGTTCCCGCAAGCAATTTGTTGGCAACAGCGGCGTCTGATTTTCCGGCTTTGGCCAGTTCGTCTTTGACCGCTTGCGGATTTAAGGAAACGTTACTGCTGCGTCCGCTCGGGGCGATTTTATCCCACCACCGATAAACTCCAAAGCCGGCGACGGCCAGGATCACAAACGTCAAAAAGATTTTTCCTCGTGTTGTCATAATTTATTTTTTCTTTCAACTCAGCTGTAATGATTCAGTGAAAAGATTGCTCGCCCTCACCCTAACCCTCTCCCCCGGGAGAGGGAACCAGAATGAGCGCGCCCGGCTAATTCTCGATGCCGGACATTTTCCAGCGCTGGAAAATTTTCTCCCTCTCCTGGGGGAGAGGGCCGGGGGTGAGGGCGAGCGTATCATTCCATTGATAGTTATGGGTCACTAAAACTACTCGGCAATTTTCTGGCGTTGCGGCGGGTTGGGTTCTGCTGCGGGAGTGGCCGCTTCGCCCTGGACCAGATTCATTTTCTTTTTGTATTCCTGGAACAGCATCGCGCCGCGGGCTTTGCGCATCTCTTGTTGGCGCGATATTCCTGAACCCATTTCTTTGGCGAGATCGAGAGTGGCGCGCATTTGTCCTTCGCCCGAGGCAGCGGACTGGCGAAGTTGCTGCATGGACTGGCCCATTTCGCCGCCCATCATTCCTTGCAATTCAGTGATGGATCCTTTCATCAGGCCCGCGAGATTTTCGAGTGAACGCCCAATGGCGACCTTGGCTTTGACCGCTTCAAATTCGCGCTGAAATTTTTGGATCTCGCGCAAACTTTGCGCAATAATCTGCGTATTTTGTTGGTACAATTCTTCGAGGTTGGTCACCTGGGCCGTGTTCTCGTTTAAATCCTGTTCAAGGGTCGCGAGTTCCTCGGCGTAATGCGCGCCATTCGCTTCGTCATTGGCGGCGGCGGCGGCCTGCAACAATCCTCGCAAATCATCGCGTTGGCGGACTTGACGTTTGATTTGGTCTTTGAGCAAGGCGACCTGCCCGGCGAGTTGGCCATTGGCGTAGTGCGCTTTGTCGGCCTTCGCTTTGGAATCGCGAATGCCGCGCTCGACCATGGCTTGATTGATGGCGTCGGTTTCGGTGGCTTGTTCGGCCATAAGACCGAGCCAGATGAAAACACGTTTAAATGCTCTAAACATAATAGTGATTATTTTTTATTGGTCTTTGCCGGCGCTTCTTCCTCCTCCAGCAAAATCTTTTTCTCCACGATGAAATCAAGTTGCGTATTCAACTCTTTTTCGTTGGCGGCCCCCACAACGGTTGCCTGCAATTTCTTCACCGGATCAAAAACTCTTGCGGCAACATCAAACGCCACGAAGTGAAAAAAAATTGCGCTGCCGTTGCGTTCGGCTTCTGTTTTCAGTTTTGGAATCACGTCGGACGGTGGTGGCCCCGCTGTGTTAATCCCATCCGTCAAAACCAGGACGTGTTTATGTTTGGCCTTTGATGGCAAAAGTGGTCTGGCCGCCGTGCGAATAGCCTCCCCGAGCGGAGTTGAGCCAGATGGTTTGTGAAATTCTTTCACCCACGCGGTCAATCGCGCAGGATCCAATTCACCGAACTTCACCGCTTCACGCGCACCGCCATTATCGTCGAAAACAACCAGACTGCAAAGCACCGGGCGCGGTGTGGTTTTTGAGTTGGCCACCTCTGCCAAACGATTAATCACGGAAGTTAACGCGCGGTTGGCGATGACGTATTTGGGAGACATCTTGCCAGAACCATCTCGCACTGGTTCCGCCATGCTCCCTGAAGTGTCGTAAACAATTGCTACCGCCACGCTGTTATCGCTTTCCGAAGACGGCTCGGCCACGCTGTTAAGAAAAATAGCGAAACTAAAAGTGAGGGACCAAATTAAGCGATTTTTCATGCAATGCTATCCCGATGGCGCTGAACGTAGCAACTTCCGCCCTCCTGTCAACGATGCAGTTTCTACACCAAATTGTCCGCGATTCTGAGCGGGCAGAAAAGTTTTAGTGGCTCAAGGCATGATGCGTGGATCGATTGCAGCATGAAAAATCAGTAATGTCTTGACTGGGCGACGCCATGCTCATGTCAACGACTGACCGGTGAAGATGATTTGCAGACTTACGAGTTGCGGATTGAGAATTACCACGCCGCCCTCTGTTCTGCGGCTGGAAAAGTAACTGCCACTTGCATTGCCAAGCATACCAAGCGATTGGAGACATTCGACCACAAATTGGGATTTTAGGAACTGCCCAGTTATAAGCTCACGGTCTTCATAGATTGCTGCCAGGATTTCCTCTGGCAGTTTATTCATGTTGCAGATTGGCGTGTCTTGGTTAAGACGCGAATACTCGTAAAC